>JAYWDR010000329.1:0-4765 GCA_043779735.1 Cyclobacteriaceae bacterium
AAATTCCGTTCGTTTGCGAAGCAATCGAATGGACGGCTCACAGCCTTTATCGATACCGTTACGTTGCAGCCCGACAAAAGAAGGATAGACGTACCTACCTTATTGGGTAATGTGATAGCCACACTCAAAGGCACAGATCTCAACGATAACCGGATATTTATTATCTCAGGGCATTTGGACAATATGCGTGGCAGTCCCACTGACAGAGTTGGCGATGCTCCCGGTGCCAATGATGATGCCAGCGGGTCCGCTACGGTACTAGAGTGTGCCAGGGTAATGAGCAAACGGGGATTCCCGGCCACCATTATTTTTGTTGCGGTTAGCGGGGAAGAACAGGGTCTACTGGGCGCCAACTTCATGGCCACCAAAGCAAAAAAAGAGAACTGGAATATTGAAGCTGTGCTGAACAATGATATCATGGGCAGCAATAACAGCAGTGAGACAAATATCATTGACAACACCCGCATCCGGGTCTTCAGCGAAGGGTTGCCACTGTTTGAAACAGACAAGAACGCTAAGAACATCCGGCAGTTGGGCTTGGAGAATGACGGCAAAGCGCGGCAGCTTGCGCGTTATGTCAAGGAAACGGGCGAGCGTTATGTGGAAAACCTCGAAGTAGTGTTGGTGTACCGCAATGACCGCTTCCTCCGTGGCGGCGATCACACTCCGTATGTAGAGAATGGATTTGCCGCTGTTCGATTCACTGAGATGAATGAGAACTATTTTCATCAACATCAGGATGTACGGAAAGAAAATGGGGTTCAATACGGCGACCTACCGGAGTTCATGGACTTTGAATATCTACGCAAGAATGCCGCCATGAATCTTAGCAACCTTGCAAACCTCGCCAAAGCACCGTCCATGCCTGAAGAAGTAAAAGTTGACGTTAAGAAATTGACAAACTACACGTACCTCAGCTGGAAGGCTCCAAAGAGCGGTGCCACAAAAGGGTATAATGTATTAGTGCGCGAAACAACAAGTGCCTACTGGCAGAAGAAATTCTTCACCACGCAAACTGAAACCCGGTTGCCCTATTCAAAAGACAACTACTTCTTCGCAGTCCAGTCCGTAAATGACGCTGGCAATGAAAGCCTCCCGGTGGTACCAGGAGTAGCCGGAAGATAGCGTCATGTACAAAATGGATTTGCCCGTGGAAACGCAGAGAGCAACCCTGAAATTATTGACGCTGGAAGATTTTTCAGACATGATTGAAATGCTTCTGGATCCTGATACCACCCTGTACATCAACCACCTCCATCGCAAATCGAAGGAAGAGTATGAGGCCGTCCTTCATGACCGGATAGCGCAAATCAAAAGCAATATTGGGTTTCATTGGGTAGGAAGATTGAACACAACTAATGAATTGGTAGGGGCCGTTAATTTAAGTCGTATACCCAACACCCAGATAGTGCAGCTGGGATTCCATCTGAAAAAGAAGTTTTGGAATAAAGGGTTTGCCACCGAGCTGGCACAAAAGATTTTAGAGGTCGAAACAAAAGGTAGAGGCCTGACGACGATTTATGGTGTTTTTGAAAAGGGAAACGTTGCTTCTAAAAAAGTACTGGAGAAACTGGGATTTGAAGCAGATAGTAAAAAAATATTGGATGAAGAGAATGTTCGCACCTATCGATACATTGTCCGGTCTGATTCCTTGAAGAAAGCATGATGCAGGTAGTTGAGCAAACTCCAAATCAATAGATTCAAAAATTCTTATGAGGCTTACCAAAAATAGGATCGTCCGTCTAAGCTTATACATGATTCTGTGTCTCAACAGCCAGACATTTGCGCAGGGTGGTCAAGCTGCGACTACGCGTTACAAGGATCACTATAACTTCCTTGCGGGTGAAAAAACAATCTTTGAAGACGATTTTCGCAATGATCAGCCAGGCACGCTCCCATCCCGGTGGGAGCTGCAAACAGGTAACGCTGGGGTCAGTATAGAATTGGAAACGCCAGCTGTCTCGATCACGGAGGGGAACTATGGCAAGTTATTGCCGCGCATTAAGCCAAAACACTATTTGCCGGAGGCCTTTACAATTGAATTCGACCATATCATGCCATCAGCAGGAAAACCCTATGGAATCGTTTTATTCCTGGTAAATGGAGAAGGCAAAGAGGCTATCCTGTCATTCACCGATACATTCTTCACCTATACTTTTCAATCCAAGAATTTTATTAGCCAATTGCCTGAAGATATCCGAACAAAACATTACCAGGACAAATGGAATCATATTACTGTTGCTTTCCGGCACAATCAACTCACGGTGTACGTAAATCAATTTCAAATACTGATCATTCCAGACTTGAATTTTGCTCCTGTCTCCATGAAGATTGGTGGAATCGGCAACAAAAAAGCTCCTATTGTATTTACCAATGTAGTTGTGTCAGAAATTGGAGGAGCGAATACGATGCAGAAGCTCACCACCGATGGGAAACTGGTAGTCCGCAGTATAAGGTTTTACTTCAACAAAGCAATCATTAAGACTGAGAGCATGAGTGCTCTGAAAGAGATGGCAATGTTGATGAAGAAAAACAGCGCCTTCCAATTCGAAATCCAATGCCATACCGATAGTGAAGGCGAGGAAGGCAACAATCTGACCTTGTCTCAAGACCGGGCAGACGCCGTAAAGAATTCCTTGGTCTTATTGGGTGTTCGTGCTATCCGTCTTAAGGCTAAAGGCTACGGAGAATCAAAGCCTATCTTAGAAAATAACACGCCAGAGGGCAGAGCAAACAATAGAAGGATCGAGTTTGTAATTCTGTAGTATATTTTTCATCTGTGGGGTTTTGGTGACATCCATCACTTATTCACAAAAGAAAGATCGCTTCTTCACACTGGTTCATAAAATCGTCCACTCACACGAGCGGTGAATCTGGACTATCACGGGTCAAGCGTTCGCTCAGGCTGAAGCTATTTGCTTCCATACAATGGCCCAAGTCTACGATCGGATTTACTATTCCATTGTATATAGAAATCGTTTAAGAAACGGCCGTCCAGATCATCTTGTTACATATGCTCCTTCTTGTTTTTCACAAGATCATACATCAACTCACGGGCGCGGTGAAGTTGGGCCTTTACCGTGCCAAGGGGCGCCTCAAGTTCCTTGGCGATCTCTTCGTAGGATAGCTCATGAAAGTATCGCAGACGGACTAACTTCTGGTACTTGGGAGGCAACATGCCCACAAATACCTGGATTAGTTCTGCTTTTTGGGATTTTATAGCCTCTTCCTGTGGATTGAGGTTGCGGTCAGGCACGTCCAACGACACCGACTGCCCATCATCATCCGTATAGGTATTCTCAATGCTGAGCGTATTGATCTTCTTCTTTCGGATAAAGTCGATCGTGTTGTTGGTGGCGATGCGGAAAAGCCATGTGCTGAACGTAAAATCCTTTTTGAAGCGGTGGAGGCTGCGAAATGCCTTGGCAAAAGATTCAATCATAAGATCTTCAGCATCATCCACGTTGCGTACCATTTTCAAGATCATGTGATACACCGGTCGCTTGTATCGCTGTAGTAATTTGGCGAAGGCCTTATCGTCACCTCCTACGGCGCGGTCAATTAACTGAAAATCCTCCAGCGCCTTTGACGAAAACCTGTTTTCTAAATCTTCCATCGGACTCGTTTGGATACCAACGCTACAAGGCCCGTTCCAAGATAGTAAATGGCATAATTAAAATCTAAAAGCGGCGTTTTCCATGCCTCAAATGGGTCCTTCAATGTCCTGGATGCACGATACACTACACCGATTAGTAAGATTTCACGCACCATAAAACCCGCCCAAAGATAAGAGCCCAACACAGGGGTAACAATCATCGCGGGAACCACAAGAAACCAGGACAACACCCAGGTAGACGAAAAAAGTCCAAGCACAAGCTTATCGGAAGTTTTATATTGCTTACCTACTGACAAATGGCGAAGCTTCTGATGCAAAAACTGCTTCCAGGTCTTTTTGGGTATTGACGGCATGATCGAATCGATTCCCAGACATACAGCTGTATTGGTCTGGGTGGCATGCTCATTCACAAACAGATCATCATCTCCCCCAGTTACATTCATGTGTTTGTGAAAGCCTTTGTGTTCCAGAAACAGCGCCTTGCGGTAAGCCAGGTTGCGTCCCGTGCCCATGTACGGTCTGCCCAATAACGCCCAACCAACAAATTGAATGCCGGAAAGGAGCGACTCAAAACGAATAAAGGCATTGAGATAGCCAGGTGATTTTGCATAGGGTGAATACGCTATCACAATTTGTTTGCCTTCCTTAAAATGAGAAGCCATAGATTGAATCCACCGACGGCCTGTTGGCCTGCAATCCGCATCGGTGAGCAATACCCATGAATTAGATGCGGCCCTGATACCCAGTGTGAGCGCAAATTTTTTGCCGTTCATATGTAGCGGCAAGTGCTGTACCCTTACCATCCTAAGTCTTGGATCACTTTTGGTTGCCTCCAGCAAGTAATCGTAGGTGCCGTCATTACATCGATCTTCCACAATGATTACCTCAAAGGCCGGATGATCCTGCTGTAACAACAAGGGCACAAGTTCCCGAAGGTTGTGCTCCTCATCATGCGCACACAGGATGACCGAAACGGGCACACCCGCCATGTCACCTATTGCAACTTTTCTGGAAAAGGCATAAACAAAACCAATCAGGTAAATAAGTTGAAGCCCAAGAATCGTCCAGGCAATGAATGTGAGAGTGGTGAACAAGGGAATACAATTTTTAGAAGCGGCAAAGATAGTCGGTAATCAGTCCCGTTAGGTA
>JAYWDR010000330.1:0-4765 GCA_043779735.1 Cyclobacteriaceae bacterium
CAAAATTTTGTTGGCAGGTTTTTATCGTGAAAGCGGTCAGGAAATGAGGGCACGGGAAATTTTGAAGGCAGCGTTCCTTGATCCCTCCATTGACGTAAACTCAAAAGTAGTCATGCTGGGCGCATACAACGTGCAGATAGGTCAGAATCGTGCCAAAAATATTTCAGACCCCGCCCTTGAAAATTTCGCACTTGATCTTTTTGATACGTTGAATAAAACCTATACCGATGAGCCAAATGTGCACATCGTGGGAGGTGATTTGTACCTCATTCTGAAAAGAGCCGCTGAAGCCGAGCGGCAGTACATGGATGCCATCCAGCATGGCTCGGCCAGCTTTGAGGCATGGCAAAACCTATTGTCGCTTGAATCCCAGGGCAACAAGTTCGATAGTCTTATCTTTTACTCAGAACAGGGCCTTGAAATCTTCCCGAACCAGGCCATGTTATATTATTTCAATGGCTACGGTCATATCCGTAAAAACCATTACCGCCAGGCGGCAACCTCATTGGAACAAGCAAAAAAACTTTCTGCAAGTAATCCTGCTTTTGTGAATGACATCAATAGTATGCTGGGCGATGCATACAATGGCACAAGAGAATTCGCCAGGTCTGACAAGGCATACGATGAAGCGCTTGCCTACAATCCAAACAATGACTATGTACTTAATAACTATAGCTACTATCTTGCGCTAAGAAAAGAAAATCTAGATAAAGCAGAGAGAATGGCGGCCCTCGCCTCCAAGAACCAGCCTTCCAATGCATCCTTTCTGGACACCTATGCATGGGTGCTTTATACGCGTGAAAAATACAAGGAAGCACGAAAGGTAATGGAACATGCCTTGGCACAGCCTGATGTCACCTACACTCATTTTGAGCACTATGGAGACATCTTATTCCAGCTTGGGGATATTGAAGGGGCTGTCCATCAATGGGAAAAGGCGCGGGCACTGACATCACAGCACGACCTAATTGACAAGAAGATTGCCAATCGCAAACTATATTAATGCCTTGGCCAAGATTGTTTTTTGATTGCAAGCCTTACCTTTGCCCCCTCATGAAATACCAGGCCTTATTCATTACAATTATGGCAGCCCTTCTGCTGTCATGTAGTAAGAAAATTGTGCCCACCATTGCTCCTCCACCTGCTACGTTGGAAATTCAAGAGATCGATTTTGAATACTTTCATGGCAAGGCTCACATGATATTTAGGGACGATACCAAAGAGAGAGAGGTAAGGGCAAACATCCGAATCCGGAAAGACAGTGTCATCTGGATGAACTTCTCACTGATTGGAGTCCAGGGAGGAAGGGTCCTCATCAATCATGATTCAGTTACGATCCTCAGCACGGTCGATAAAGAGTACTTCGTTTTCGATTACGTGGAGCTTTCCAAAAGATTTAATTTTGAAGTCAACTTCAAAACAATACAATCCGCAATCCTTGGCAACCTCATCATGCCACGCGCAGACGCTGACCATATCAAACAAGGGCCTAGTTTTAACGTCCTGGAACAACAGAGGAAAACGGTCCATGTAAATAATTACATCAATGCAGCGAGCCGAAAGCTTGAGAAGGTTGAAATGCAAGAAGATAACACTACCAATTCTATCATCATGAATTACTCCAATTTCCAACCAGTAGGTGACAAGATTTATCCATACAATACCTCCGCCAGCATTCTGTACAAAACTATCAAAGGGCTAATGAACACGATGATCTCATTGGAATACACAAAAGCCGAAGTTGGCGACAAAGAATTAAAGTTTCCGTTTAATATCCCACGGAAATATGATCGCAGGTAAGCATCATGTCTTCTGCTTTTTGCTTCTGGGATGTTGGGCCACTGCATCCTACGCCCAACGCAACAAGACTCAACTCCAAAAAGAAAAACAACAGAACCTTGAAAAAATCAAGGATACTGAGAAAATTCTAACCCAGACCGCCAAACAAAAAAAGAATTCTCTCGGTGAATTGTCGGCTCTCACCCAGCGAATATATCAGGAAGAAGCACTCATACTTTCCATTCAATCGGAAATCGAATTGATGGACATGGATATTGGTGAGAACAACGAAATTCTCAAAGCCCTGCAAACTGATCTCTTCAGACTAAAGCAAGAATACCGCACGATGGTTTTTGCAGCTCAAAAAACAAGTGGTGGGGTCTCCAAACTAATGTTCTTATTTTCTGCGGCTACTTTTGACCAGCTGGCAATGCGCATTAAATACATGGAGCAGTACAGTGCTGCACGCAGAGAACAGGCCGCTGCAATTAAAAAAGTACAGGAACAACTCGCAGACCAAGTATTGACTATTGAAGGCAAGAAAGACGATAAGAACAAATTGTTAAGTGAGGAATTGTCAGAAAAAACAAATCTGGATCAGCTGAAGAAAAAGCAAAACAACGTCGTGCGGTCGCTGGAGAAGGAAGAAAAACGACTGAAAAACGACCTTAAAGAAACAAAAAAGGCCGTAGCCAAATTGGAAAAGGTAATCAACGACATTATTCGTGAAGAAATGGAGCGGGCCGCACGAGAAGCGGCTGCGAAAAACAGAAGCAAGGAGGCCTCAAAAGTCTCTGACAATGTCGCCACGCTTTCCAGTTTGTTTGAAGAAAATAAAAATAGGTTCCCCTGGCCCGCTTCAGGATTTATTTCACAAAAATTTGGCCGCCAGAAACACCCGGTGCTCAGAGGTATCATTTTACAAAACGACGGTGTCAACATACAAACGGCACAAGGCGAAAAAGTAAAATCCATTTTTTCCGGAGAGGTAAGAGCCGTGGCATTCATACCTACCCTAGGTAGCTCGGTGATCATAAGTCACGGCGAATACTTCACTGTATATTCAGGGCTGAAGGAAGTTATTGTTAAGAAAGGGCAGAAAGTAACTACAAACCAGGAAATTGGCCTCATGCTGGTGAATAGCGAGGGCATTTCAGAATTGCGGTTTCAGATCCGCAAAAACACGGTAGCCCTTGACCCACAAGCATGGCTGAAAGATTGATTTTAGGTGCTTTTTGATACCTTTCCAGACTTCCGCATCGGGTGGAAGAAATTCAAAATTTTAGCCTAATTTTGTCTTTATAAAGATAAAATTATGAAAGCGGTCCTCTTGTTCTTAGGTGGCGTTGGTTTCCAGGAAATCTTGCTGATTGGAATATTTGTATTGGTATTTTTTGGTGCGAAAAAAATCCCTGAATTCATGAAGGGCCTCGGTAAGGGCGTGAAAGAATTTAAGGATGCCGTCAGTGACGTGAAGAAGGAAGTAGAGGATGCCGGCAAACAACCAGGCCGGCTTGATGACGGCAAGTAAGCCTTGAAAACGTATAGTAGCTTTTTAGAAATTCAGAGCAACCTACGCACTGGCGCTATTTCCTGCGTCTATAGAGTACTGTTTCACCTTAGCAACATCAGGGAAAAGGCTCATTTGAATGCCTTCATGAGTGTGTACCCCCAGGAGGCGTTGACTTCCACACCCTTCACGGCATTCAAGTTAGGTGAACATATTGATAACCCACTTGAGATATACTTGGCTGATCTATTTTCCGTGCAAGCCAATGTAACTGGCATATCGGCGATCTCCTTTCCATTTGGGAAAGACAATAAAAGCTTACCCATCGGGCTACAAGCCATGACGAATGATTTTGAAGAAGCTAAACTTCTGCAGTTGGCATTGTTATTGACAAGAGAATGAAATTGTCCGTTTACATATCAGTCGGAAATAATTTCTCAAACAGAGCGGTGTGGTCCTGTATAAGGACTTGGTGCATTAGTGGTCTTCTGATCCTGCCAGCCTGGGCTGCAGCCGCGCAAGTTGATACTCCACCCGATTCAATTGCAGACGAGGTGGAATCGAAGGTTCTTGCGGGCGATACCCTCTCAGACCCGCTGCTTTTTGCCTTGCCAGGAGATTATGAATACATCCCCGCTGAAGAAACACCCGAACTTGTTGCCGACCGCCTGACGTGCCTGCAAAAAACCATTCCTCTGGCCTACAACCATAACATTCATGGCTTTATCAACTACTTCACAATTCGCAACCGGGATTATACTCGCCTGATGCTCCGCAGGAAAGACTTGTACTTTCCGTTGTTTGAAAAATACCTCGCCCAATATAATCTGCCGGAGGAATTGAAGTATTTGTCCATCATTGAATCAGGACTTAATCCCCGGGCCGTATCACGGGCAAGTGCGGTAGGATTGTGGCAGTTCATGTCATTCACCGGTCGTCATTTCGATTTGCACAACGATTGGTACTTTGACGACCGAATGGATCCGGAAAAGTCTACGGAGGCAGCGTGCAGATATCTTAGCCAACTTTATTCTATTTTTCACAATTGGGAACTCACACTCGCCGCATACAATTCAGGGCCTGGTACGGTAAGGCGAGCCATCCGCCGGTCAGGATACAAAAAGACATTCTGGGAAATTTATAACTACCTCCCGCACGAGACCCGATCCTACGTGCCGCAGTATGTCGCAATCATCTATGCCATGAATTACGCCGAAGAGCATAATATCATCGAAACGGCATTGGAAGAAGTTATCCCGTACGATACACTGGTTGTAAACAGATTTCTTCACTTCGATACTTTTTCTCAGCTCACCGGCACCTGCTCGGAAGAATTATTACAATTGAATCCCTCCGTTCGACACAATGCTATTCCGGAAAACGGAAAGACTTACATCCTAAAACTACCTATTGCAGCCAAGATAGCACTTGATAAAAACAGGACGGCAATCCTTGACTCGGCAGCAAAAACCGGAC
>JAYWDR010000331.1:0-4762 GCA_043779735.1 Cyclobacteriaceae bacterium
GCAGGGGATTACATTGTCATGATCGTTGCGGGCCCCAATGCCCGGAAGGATTATCACTACAATGAAACGGAGGAATTATACTATCAGCTCGAAGGCAGCGCCACCGTGAAGATCCAGGAAGATGACAAGGTGATTGCTATCCCACTCAATGCCGGTGATATGTTCCTGCTTCCAGCGCGCGTGCCGCACTCTCCCAGCCGTATGCCCGAATCCATCGGGCTGGTGATCGAGTGCAAGCGAAAACCGGAAGAAGATGATGGCCTTATGTGGTTCTGCGAAAAGTGCAATCACAAACTGCACGAATACAAGTTCCACTTAGACAACATTGAAAAAGACTTTATCCCCAGGTTCCGCGACTATTATAGTTCGGTGGATTTTCGTACCTGCAAGAATTGTGGCACTGTGATGGAAACGGATCCACGATTTGTTTAGTGCCTATGAATCGCAGTGAAATAGTCAACGCACTTATCAATCATCATACGCAATTCACCCGTACCCTTCTTGCGATGCCCAATGATGAGGTGCAGCGTTCTCTCAACGGAAAATGGAGTCCAGCCCAGCTGCTCGATCACATAGAAAAAAGTGTTTCTCCGGTCAGGATGGCTTTTTCACTTCCTAATGTTGTCCTAAAGCTTAGATTTGGTTCTTCCAACCGGCCATCGAGAACGTACGAGGCATTGGTGGAGAAGTACCATGCCAAATTAAGTGCTGGCGGCAGGGCATCAGGAGCATTTATTCCCAGCAGCACTGTCGACGTGAAAGGGCAGTCAGAAAAACTCCTGCATCTGGTTAATTCATTGAGTTCGAAAATCGGTTCTTATTCCGAAGAGCAACTTGATCTGCTTCTCCTCCCACATCCTCTCCTTGGCAAACTCACCCTTCGTGAGATGCTGTACTTCACCATCTACCATGTGCAGCACCATCATGCTCAACTAACCAGCAGAAACGCTGCCTGATTAAATTACGAAGTCAAGTTATGAAGTTCACTCGTTCATTAGAGTTTGCCCGAAGTCTGGATCAACGCGATCCCTTAAAAACCTACCGTTCCAAGTTTCACATTCCGAAAATAAAAGGAAAGACGGTACACTACTTCACCGGAAACTCCCTGGGTCTCGAACCAAAAGATGCGAAGAAGTACATCAACGAGGAACTGGAGGACTGGGCAAGGTGGGGTGTGGAAGGGCACTTTCATGCCAAGAGACCGTGGCTTTATTATCACAAGTTCAGCAAGAAAGGCCTGGCAAAACTGGTGGGCGCGAAACCCTCCGAGGTCGTGGCCATGAACCAACTGACAGGGAACCTTCATCTCATGATGACTTCCTTCTACCAGCCTACTTCTAAACGTTTTAAGATAATCGCGGAAGCAGGCGCTTTCTCTTCTGACCAATATGTTTTCGAGTCTCAGATCAAATTGCACAATCTGAATCCTGCCGACGTGCTGATAGAATTGCACCCTCGGGCGGGTGAGCATACTTTGCGTACGGAAGACATCCTGATTGCCATTGAGCAACATGCCGGACAACTTGCCCTGGTGATTTTTGGTGCCATGCATTACTACTCTGGGCAGTTCTTTAATATAAAGAAAATTACTTTCGCCGCACACGCCGCGGGTGCCTATGCTGGTTTTGATCTGGCACACGCAATCGGTAATGTCCCTCTCAGCCTTCATGAAGCCGATGTGGATTTTGCGGTGTGGTGCAGTTATAAATACCTGAACGCTGGACCGGGAGCCGTAGCCGGTGCGTTTGTTCACGACCGGCATGCGAACTCTGGTCTACCAAGACTGGCAGGCTGGTGGGGTTATGAAGAAGGCCATCGCTTTCAAATGAAGAAGGGTTTTGTGCCCATGTCAGGCGTAGACGGTTGGCAGCTTTCCAATTTTCCAGTGCTGAACGGAGCGGCACTCATGGCCTCGCTCGCCGTATTTGACAAGGCCGGCATGAAGGCCCTTAGGAAAAAAAGCACTTTACTCACCGGTTATCTTGAATTTCTGTTAAACGAGATTGATCCACAACAGGGTCATTTCACCATTATTACGCCAACGGATCCTGAACAACGAGGCTGCCAATTGTCTATACTAATGAACAAGGACGGCCGAAAGGTTTTCAACAAAATCACCCGATTGGGCGTTATTGCAGACTGGCGGGAGCCCAATGTCATTCGTGTCGCCCCGGTGCCATTATATAATACATTTCAGGATGTCTTCCATTTTGCGGCCCTATTGAAAGGCGCATTGAGATGACAAAAAGCCCTTCTGCGGCTGATGTTCGTCATGTATTGCTCCAATTTGTTTTAGGAATTTGCTTGTAATAGAAATTTCTCCGGAAAAATGAAAAAGAAACCCTCCCATTGCACTATTATAGGCGCGGGCCTCGTGGGCTCCTTGCTTTCCATGTACCTGGCCAAGCGCGGGTACAAAGTTTCCGTATATGAAGGCAGGTTTGACATGAGGTCAAATATGTTGGGCGGCGGCCGTTCAATCAATTTGGCGCTGAGTAACCGCGGCATTCGCGCCCTGAATCAGGTGGGCCTGGCAGAACATATGAAGCAAAATGCTGTGCCTATGAACGGCCGGCTGATTCATGACGCCCAGGGGCATATCAATTTTCAGCCCTATGGAACCAAAGGACAATTTATCAATTCAGTTTCCAGAAGGGGATTGAATATGGTTCTGATGAACGAAGCTGAAAAGCTCGGCGTCGATTTTATTTTCGAACACAGGTGCCTGCACGTCGATACGGAAAAGACGGAAGTGACATTTCAAAACTACGGAGACACTAAGCATCATCATTCCGACCTTATCATTGGGGCTGATGGAGCATTCTCCGCCGTCCGCGGAGCACTGCAAATGACTGACCGGTTTGAATATTCGCAAACCTTCATTGAGCATGGCTACAAAGAACTGAGAATCCCGGCAGGTGCTGATGGTTCGTTTGCCATGGAAAAGGAAGCCCTTCATATCTGGCCTAGGGAAAGCTATATGCTGATCGCTCTGCCTAACCCTGACGCTTCCTTTACGTGCACTTTGTTTTTCCCATTCGAAGGCGATCCCTCCTTCCACAAGCTCGGGTCCCCCAAGAAGATCAGCGCATTTTTTGAGAAGAATTTCCCGGATGCGCTTGAGCTGATGCCAACCCTTATTGAGGACTTCCGAGACAACCCCACCGCTTCCCTGGTAACGGTTCACTGTTATCCCTGGTGGCGCAACAGAACTCTCCTCATAGGAGATGCGGCCCACGGAATCGTGCCGTTTTTTGGCCAGGGAATGAACGCTGGCTTCGAAGATTGCCGAGTGCTGAATGACTTGCTCGACTATCATCAGGATGACTGGTCAAAAACACTTCCTGAATTTCAACATCTGCGTAAACCAGATGCCGATGCAATCGCTCAACTTGCCCTTGATAATTTTGTCGAGATGAGAGATCTGGTGGGGGACGCTGATTTCCTTCTGAGGAAGAAAATAGAAGCAAGGCTTCATGAGCTGTATCCTGAAAAGTGGATCCCGCTATATTCCATGGTGACCTTTCATGATGATATGAGATATTCCGATGCGCTTAGGATAGGCAGGCTCCAAAAGAGCATCATGGACAAGGTCATGCAAACTTCTTCGATTGAAACCACTTGGCCGTCCCTGAATTTTGAAGAAATCGTTCAGCAGCTTACGTCTCTGCAATAAGAATCTTATATTCTTCATAACGACTGAGAATGTCCCTGACATAGGAGACGGGCTCCTCACATTTACAGTACCCTGCCACTGCCACGGGGTCACGGTAATACTTTGGGTTGGACTTTTGCTTTAGGAATAACTCAACATCCTCCCAAAGAGTTGGGTCTTTTCCGTATTTCTTTGCCAGATTCCTTGCGTCTATGATATGCGACAGTCCGGCATTGTAGGAAGCTAAGACGAATTTTAATCGATTGTTCTGGTCCTTCACGTATTTGCCCCATAGCTTATCCAAGTATTTAAGATAGCGAACGCCCGCCTTCAAACTTTGATTAGGATTTGTTCGGTCAACGGCCCCAAATTCCTTTGCCGTAGCCGGCATAAGTTGCATCAACCCTACCGCCCCGGCCCATGACTCTGCATTCGGTTGAAAATTTGATTCCTGATAGACAACCGACGCCAGCAACCGCCAATCCCATCCCAGGTTTTTAGCCTCGCGTTTTATCTCTTCATCGTAGGGGGAGAGCCTGTGGCCGGTCAACGAAGAATAATCACTTGTGATGCGGATTTGAGAGGAACGTGGGTTATTGAAGTACTTGTTGTAAAGAATCTTGAATCTTCCATTCCTCTTTAGCTCTTCCAACCATTTATTGACGGCCTGCAGCAGGCCTGGAGAATTTTTTCGGACCGCCCACGCTATCTGCTGAGGCAAACTTAGCACGGTACTGATATCAAGGTTGGGATAATAAATAGCGTTTACCATGCCAATGGTCTGATCGGTGACTGTAAATTGTATCTCACCCAACGCCACTTTCTGTATCAGTGATTCTGTCTCCGCCGAAGCGCTATCTTCATGAATGATAATGGCGCCTCCTATCTCCATTGAAAGATTCTCCAGGCGCTCTTTGAACGAAGACTCCTTCATGACATGCACTTCTTTTCCTATCAATTCAACAGGGCTCCTTACGAGGCTACGTTCTACCCGCGCTGGTGGCATCCTACGCCAATTGGAGGGCTTCTTTTGCACCAATACCTGACAGGTATTGAATTGGGTCTGCGTGAAAGACAAGTAATTGGTTCGTTCCTGGGTGACCGTGA
>JAYWDR010000332.1:0-12963 GCA_043779735.1 Cyclobacteriaceae bacterium
GCATGCCCATGGCAAACTGGTGCAACAGTGGTATAAGCGCATCTATAACTTCGGCTATAAGTTTTTCTATGACCATGATTTGGCTATGGAGGTGACGCAGAAGACGTTTATCTCAATGCACCGGAATATTGCGTACCTGCAGGACGCTACCAGGTTTCGGTCGTGGCTGTACACTATTGCGGTGAATTATTGCCGCGAGGAGTTTCGGAAGAAGAAAGGTGACCGGTCTGTATCACTAAATGACCTGAGGCCTGGAGAAAGAGAGGAAAGTTACTTGTGGGAGGCTTCAGGTGCCAGAGATGAGAACCCGGAAAAAGTATTCCGTCAGAGCGAGCTCTCGGACTTGCTGCAAGATTGTCTCATGCAACTCAGTGAAGAGCAAAGGGAAGTGGTTATTATGAAGGAATATGAGGGGCTGAAATTTCGTGAGATTGCTGAGTCGCTGAATATTTCGGAGAACACGGTGAAGTCGCGCATGTATTATGGACTGGAATCATTGAAGAGAATTTTAGAGCGAAGAAAGATTACAAGAGAAACCATTGGTTATGAACAATAAACCCGACGAAGCCACATTGGTCTCCTATCTCTACGGAGAATTGGACAGTGTGGAGCAACTGAAAGTGCATGAGTACCTTCGAAATAATCCTGAAGAAAAGAAAAGATTGGAAGAGTGGTCGTCCACCAGAAGCATGCTACACCATCTTCAGGATAAGGAAGTGATTGCTCCCCCTGTTATTGCTGGTGCGGATACCGTGGAAGTTCCATTATGGAAGCAAAGGTACATCCGGATGTCCCTTGGAATTGCTGCTTCCATGCTGTTCTTCCTCGTAGCTGCTCGCTTATTAGATCTTTCAGCCAGTTATGCGCAGGGAGAATTTAAAATTGGTTTCGGTACGATAAAGAAAACTGAGCAGGCAGCACCCGTTATCACGGAACAACGGGTGAATGATATGATTCATTCTTCAGTGGCCCGCAACAATGAAGTCTTGCAGGCTTCCTGGAGTGATGAGCGAAAATCGTTGGACCAATCGATTCAAAAGAATCTCAATTCAAATTCGGTAAAGATTGACAGGTTGCTTCAAGCGGCCTCAGCAGCCAACCAGGAGCAAGTGCGAAAGTTTGTCGGTCAGTTGCAAAACGATAATCTTAAACTGATGAAAGATTATATGCAGCTTTCTGCTGAAGGACAGAAACAATATGTAGAAACGTTATTGGTCGACTTCTCCAAATATCTGCAGGGGCAGCGCAATAATGATTTGCAGCTCTTTCAGACGCGCATAAGCAGCATTGAAACGAATACCGACCTGTTCAAACAGGAGACTGAACAAATCCTGACGAGTTTGATAACAAATAGTGGTACAACAAATCAAAGAAGAAATTAAAACAAAAAATTTATGAAACGAGTGATGATGAAGGTGTTGGGCTTGGTGGCGATCCTCAGCAGTTTGGCGGCATACGGCCAGGCAAAAGTGGATGAGAAGCGCATGGAACAGGATATTGAAGTGGCTGAAAATATTTTAAGTACTCTTATCCGACAGCAATTCGGGAAGCGTAACTTCTTCCCCATGGAAGTAAACGGAAACTATACTGCTGGCTATGGTGTGACCTTTCGATTGCCACAGGGCGGAGCCTTCAACATGTTTATGCAAACAGAAGATTTTGGCCCCAATGGGTTTACATACTCTTTTAGCAGAGAGGATGGGGAAAGAGAAATTGTAAATATGGAGAGGGATAAGGATAGAAAGGAGAAGCAAATAAAGGAGAAGGCCAGAATAAGGACGGTCACACCGAGAGCCGATAGAGTAAATCGCGATAGTCTGGCCTCCACTGCCGACAAAAGGTTCCTGGAGGTCGCCAAGAATTTTCTCGCGGACTACGGTGATGTAATCAGCCAGCTGAAGCCGGAAGAGAGAATAATCATTACCAATCGTTCTGAAGGATTTGAAGAGGGACTTGAATTCATGTTAGCAGGTGCACCGGGAAGGGAATCGCGGAGGAGCTTGAAGTCAGCCGAAGTAAAGCGTGATGACATTAGCCAGCTGAAGCAGGGCAAAATCACCCGTGACCAATTTCTGAGTCGGTTAAAAATTGTTGATACGGAATCTTCAGATAAACTGGATCCTGACCTGGAAGTATTGTCGAGTATGTTCAGCCGCCTGTATCGTGAGGATTTGTCGAAGACGTACTTCACCCAGGGTGACGTGCCTTATGAGCGACTGAAAGATTTTGGTGTAATTTATTACATGAAGGTATTTTCCAGCAATGAAGATGGTGAAGAACGCTGGTCGTTGCCCACGGTAGCCATGCACGATGTATCACAACCAGAGCGCGACAAAAAGGTGAAAGAACTGTACCCGGCTTTTGAGAGTGAACTGAAGGAGAACGTGATCGAGTACGGCCGTACGTTGCGCAGTTTAAAAGATGACGAACAGCTTGTATTTAAGGTGCGCCTCACGAAATGCACCGGCTGTGGAATACCTGCTACTCTTGAAATATCGGTGAAAAATTCTGTGTTGAAGGAGTACAGTTCAGGAAAAACAAGCAAGGAAACCACCTTGGCAAAGATCAATGTGAAGAAGGAGGGGAACCAGTAAGCCAAGGCCTAAGGAGGAGCAACGCCGCTGGGACAGCATTCTGACCCACGGCGTTGTTTTTGTAACTTTTCCACCGTTTTCCGGTATACTTAAGTTGGCGCAATCTCTATACCTTTGATTTCGTTAGGAAGGCATCGATACCGAAACCAATACATACAAAATGAAAAAAAACCTCATTATTGCAGCCGGAGTAGTCGTTGTTCTTTTGATCGGATACTTTGTTGTAAAGGGCGGCAAGGGGGGAGATACGTCTGATATTCTCAGCAACGTGAAACGCGGCAGGTTCAAAGTTGAGATTGAGACTACTGGAGAATTGGAAGCCAAGAATTCTGTTAAGATATTGGGGCCCCAGCAGCTACGGAACTTTCAAATTTGGCAGGTAACGATACAAAGTATCATCGATGAGGGTACTGTTGTAAAAAAAGGGGATTGGATTGCCACCCTGGATCGTTCAGAATTCCAAAACAAATTCAATGCGAAGCAAATTGAACTGGATAAGGCGAATTCAAAATTTAATCAGACCCAATTAGACACGACCCTCCAGATGCGGCAATCACGCGATGAGCTAATAAACCTGAGGTATGCGGTTGAGGAAAAGGATATTGTGCTTGAGCAATCTAAGTTTGAACCTCCTGCGTCGATAAAGCAGGCTGAGATCAACCTCGACAAAGCAAAACGTGCCTTTGACCAGGCACTCGAGAATAACAAAATCAAGAAGAAGCAGAATATTGAAAAAATGCGGGAGGTGAGTGGCGACCTTCGCAAAGTGCAGTCAGAATTTGACCAGATGAACAAGGTCCTGCAATCGTTCAATGTAACGGCACCTGAAGATGGGATGGTCATTTACGAGAAGGGTTGGGACGGTAAGCCCA
This sequence comes from Cyclobacteriaceae bacterium, assembly GCA_043779735.1. Lineage (GTDB taxonomy): Bacteria > Bacteroidota > Bacteroidia > Cytophagales > Cyclobacteriaceae > ELB16-189. Next base: position 3,467 of record JAYWDR010000332.1, read on the forward strand.
TCAAGGCGGGATCTCAAATTCAAATGTGGGAGCCAACGGTCGCTACGCTTCCAGACCTGACCAAAATGCAATCCAAGACCTACGTGAATGAAGTGGACGTAAGAAAAGTGAAGATGGGTCAAACTGTTGAAGTGGGCCTTGATGCATATCCCGACAAGAAACTCAGTGGAGTGGTAATGCGAGTAGCCAACGTGGGTGAACAGCGCCCGAACTCGGATGGGAAAGTATTTGAAGTATCTGTTGAAATCAATGGCACGGACCCAACGTTACGTCCCGCTATGACTACAAGTAATAAGATCATTGCCAGCGTGACAGACAGCACTTTGTATGTGCCACTCGAAAGTCTGCATAGTCAATTTGACTCTATCACCTATGTATTCATCAAGAATGGACTTAGCAGTGTAAAACAGGAGGTTATGATTGGCGAGACCAACGCCAACGACGCGGTAATTCTCGGAGGCCTTGACTTTAATGACCGTATTTTTCTTTCTATACCGTCTGGTTTGGAGGATCAAAAAATTCTATTGCTGCCCCAAATGAACGGAAAGAGACACAAGAAAGAACAGGACCAGCCCGCCGTCAAAGAGGCGAAATCCGTTTTCAATCCTGTAAGTAAATAATTCGTGACGATCAGTTCCAGATTTTTTGGGCCCCGACTTCTGGCCAATTTATACATCGCTATCGATGCGGTCGTGGCAAACAGAGTCAGGTCATTGCTCACAGCGTTGGGGATTATTTTTGGGGTAGCGGCAGTGATTGCGATGCTCGCCATTGGCAATGGCGCTCAGCAGGAAATTCTAAACCAGATCAAGCTGGTGGGCGTCAACAACATCGTTATCAAGCCGATCATCGAACAGAAGGAGGAGAAACTTGACGAACAGTCAGGCAAAAAGGATCGGAAGAGGTTTTCGCCTGGCCTTACAATCCGTGATGTGAACAGCATCAAGGCATCTATTCCAGGGCTAACAAGGATAAGCCCTGAGATAATTCTCAACACTAACGTTATTCGCAACGGTGTCAGACGGTCTGCAAAGCTGGTAGGAGTAGAGCCATCCTATTTTGAAATTTATGATTTCCAACTGTACGAAGGACAAATGTTTAGCTCTGTTCAATCGAATGATGGCGCGCCGGTGTGCATCATTGGATCTGCGCTCAAGAGCCGGTTCTTCCCAACAGAAAACCCTGTTGGGAAGAGCATTAAGGTAGGACCGCACTGGCTTACGATCATTGGCGTGATGAAGGAGAGGCTGGTATCTCAAACCAGCATCAGCAAATTGGGCATCCGGGATTTTAATATGGATGTGTATGCGCCCCTGCAAAGCGTACTGATCCGTTATGAAAACCGTGACTTGATTACCGGCGAAGCGCTGCGCAAGTCGGCGATGAGAAGCAGGGGAAATGTCATCATGATTGGAAACAGCAGCAGCGAAGAAGGCGAATTGGACAAGAAAAATTATCATCAGCTTGATCGATTGGTAATCCAGGTGGATGAGACTTCTAAGCTGCAGTCAATAGCAGAAATTCTCTCCCGTCTGCTTTCAAGAAAGCACTATGAGGTCGTTGATTTTGAAATAGAAATACCGGAATTGCTTTTGAAGCAACAGCAGCGTACCAATGACATCTTTAATTATGTCCTCGGTGCGATCGCCGGTATATCATTGCTGGTAGGCGGCATTGGCATTATGAACATTATGCTGGCATCGGTACTGGAACGAATCAAGGAAATTGGACTTCGACTTTCGATTGGTGCGCAAAAGAGGGATGTGATCCAGCAGTTTCTTTTTGAAGCCGTCATGATCAGCATATCGGGTGGCATCATCGGAGTGATCCTGGGAATCACCATGGCCTTCATTGTTTCGGCATTCGCAAATATTCCAACGATCATAACGTTTACTTCCATCGTCCTTTCTTTTGGCGTCGCTGCCACGGTAGGATTGATTTTTGGTATTGCGCCAGCCCAAAGGGCAGCCAACCAGGACCCTATAGCTTCGCTGCGATATGAATAAATACCTACTCATAGTTCTTTTGCTTATACTATCATCAGAGGTTCAGTGCCTGGCTCAAAATGTCTTCTCCATTGAGGACGTCATTGCAAGAGCCAAAGCACAGTCGCCAGCCTTCAAGCAAGCGGAGACTCAGAAGGAAACAAGCTATTGGCAGTACCGCAGTTTTAGAACAAACTATAATCCACAACTGCGACTTAATGGCAATGTTCCGTCGTTTACGCAAAACTTTATTTCCGTTAGACAACCGGATGGCTCTATCCTTTACCAGCCCGTTAATCAAACTAATCCCAGCCTCAACCTGGGGCTGCAGCAGCCCATTCAATGGACGGGGGGAAATATTTCTGCCAATACGAGCCTGAATTATTTCAACAATATCAATGCGAGATCCTCCCAATGGAATGGTACTGTGATGAATGTGCAGTTGACGCAACCTATTTTCGCCTTCAATCAATTGAAATGGGATAGAAAGACTAAACCGCTGGAGTACGAAGAGTCCAAACGGTCATTTGCAGAACAGCATGAATTCATCTCCCGCGAAGCAGTCAACCGGTTTTTCAATGTGCTGCAATACCAGACTAATCTTCAAATTGCTACCTACAACCTGGCAAATAACGATACGATTTACAAGATTGAGCAGGGGCGTTACAACATTGGCACCACCTCTGAGGACAAGCTCCTGCAGGTTGAATTACAACTGCTCAGGTCGCGTCAGGACATGGCCCAAGGCAGACTCGACCTGGAGACTGCGAGTCTTCAATTGAGGACCTACCTCGGTCTCCGTGATGGTGATAGCTTTCAATTAGTATTGCCGGAAGGAATACCCAAATTTGAAATAACTATTGAGCAGGCGTTGGAATTCGCAAGGAAGAACCGGTCTGCTTTCATTGCATTTGAAAGACGCAGACTGGAAGCTGACCGGGATGTGGCGCAAGCCAAAGGAAATCGATTTCAAACATCATTGACAGCATCGTACGGATTGAACAACTCTGCGTCGTCGGCCAGCGATCTTTACGCCAACCCGCAAAGGCAACAGACGGCCAATTTTACTTTTAATGTACCTGTGCTGGATTGGGGTCGCAACCACGCGATGATGCAGACCGCCCTGGCGAACAAGCGACTGAATGACTATGTCATCGCTCAGGATGAAGTAAATTTTGAGCAAGAGATAATCACCCAGGTGCGACAATTTGAAATGTTGAGACTACAAATTGAGATCACAAAGAAATCAGACCAGGTAGCACAACAGCGGTATGTCGTGGCTCAAAACCGCTATTTAATAGGTAAGATCGACATCACCAATCTCAACATTGCTCTCACTGAGAAAGATAGCGCAAAGAAAAGTTACATCCAGGCGCTGAAATCTTTTTGGTTGGCGTACTACGACATGCGCCGGCTGACGCTGTATGATTTTGGTACTGGTAAATTACTGTACGTGTCCGACTATGACTAATGGTTATAGTCCTGTATAATTAAAAGGAGTAATCTCTTTCAATCTCTTTTTCAACTCAGGCTTTATTTCCAGACTTTCAATAAACCACTGAATATCTTCATGGCGTATCCTTTCATTTTTTCGCGTCAGCGATCTTAATGCTTCAAATGGATTGGGATAACCTTCTTTTCTCAAGATAGTTTGGATGGCCTCAGCCACTACGGCCCAATTGTCCTCCAGGTCTTTGTCGATTGCTTCCTTGTTCAGCTCCAATTTTTTCATACCATTTTCAAGAGAGTGTAACGCGAGATAGGAATGGGCCATCGGCACGCCTATATTTCTCAGCACCGTGGAGTCGGTAAGGTCACGCTGCAGTCTTGAGACCGGTAATTTTGCTGACAGATGTTCAAACAAAGCGTTGGCCAGACCCAGGTTGCCTTCCGCATTTTCAAAGTCAATCGGATTGACCTTATGAGGCATGGCCGAAGAACCCACCTCTTTTTCATTGATCACTTGTTTGAAGTAATTCATGGAGATGTACTGCCAGGCATCCCTGCTGTAGTCGATCAGAATGGTATTGATGCGTTTGAGGTTGTCGAACAGGGCAGCTAGGTTGTCATAATGTTCTACCTGGGTGGTGGGATGACTTCGGACCAATCCTAAATAGTTACCAACAAATTGATTGGCAAACCGCGACCAATCTATCTCAGGGTAGGCGACATGATGCGCATTGAAATTACCGGTGGCGCCTCCAAATTTAGCTGAATGAGGGATAGTTTTCAGTAGCTCAAGCTGCTTCCTGATTCGTTCGGCAAATACAGCAATCTCTTTTCCCAGACGAGTAGGAGAGGCAGGCTGACCATGCGTCCTTGCCAGCATGGGAACATTTTTCCATTGAGTAGCCTGTTGATCCAATACTTTCAGAAGGCTGGAAAGTTTGGGAAGGAATTCACTCTCCAAAAACTCCTTGAGCAGCAGCGGAGTGGCTGTGTTGTTAATATCCTGGGAGGTAAGTCCGAAGTGTATAAATTCCTTAAACGCAGAAAGACCGTTTTGGGTAAACATGTCTTTTAAGTAGTACTCCACTGCCTTCACATCATGATTAGTTGTCTTTTCGATGGCCTTGATCTTTTCCGCCGAGGCTTCGTTGAACTCAGTATAGAAGGACCGAAGTACTCCAAACTTCTCTTTGGGGAAAGTCTTGAGGTCAGCCACGGGCCATTCGCACAATGAGATGAAGTACTCAATCTCAATCCGAACGCGATAGCGTATCAGTGAATACTCTGAAAAATATCTGGAAAGAGGTGAAGTGACTTGAAAATATCTGCCATCGATGGGGGATATGGCTGAAAGAGAAGTAAGCTGCACGTTGTGTTCGTTTTAAACCGCTAAAATAATTCTTTTTAATGATTGATTGGCCTCACCGTTCATATAGAATGATAGGTGCTAATTGACGCTATTGATTAGTTTTGAGCCCCTTATGCAGAGGCTGCCACGTATTTTCTTGATTTTGTTGCTGCTTGTGGGGAGCACACTTGGCTATTCTCAACAGAAGAATCCTCCGGGTACAGAGCTGGATATTAAGAAAGCAAAGGGGGCAATCATTCTAGATGGTAAGCTGGATGAGGAAGACTGGAAGCAGGCGTCTGTGGCCAAGAATTTTTTTCTCAACTACCCGGTAGATACCGCTGCTGCGCCTTTTCAAACGGAAGCCCGTGTCACCTTTGACGATCACGCCCTGTACGTCTCATTCATTTGCTTTGATGATAATAAACCCAACGTAGTTCAATCTTTACGACGGGATTTTGATTATGCGTCTAACGATAATGTCGCCCTAATTCTAGGACCCTACAATGATGCCATCAACGGATTTTTCTTTGCCATTTCTCCAGAAGGAGTTCAGCTGGAGGGTACCATTGCGGGAGGCGGGTCAGATGTTATGAGTTTCAATGGAACATGGGACAATAAGTGGTATTCCAAAGTAATCAAATCAGACGATCGTTGGGTAGCTGAAATGATGATCCCTTTCAAGAGCTTCCGGTTCAAACGGGCCCCCGAATGGAACATCACGTTTGTCCGATACGACCTTAAGAGAAATAAGGTCAGCAGCTGGATTGCAACACCTATACAGTTTTTCCCACAGTCGTTTGGTTATTCAGGAAAGTTGAAATGGCTGGATTTGCCACCGGAGTACACCACCAATATTTCATTGATACCCTATGTGGCCGGCGGGACCGCTACTGACAGGGCAACTACACCGGTTACGAAATCTGACGATTTGCAGGCTGGCTTTGATGCGAAAATTGGTGTCACACAATCCCTCAATCTTGATTTGACTGTGAACCCTGATTTTTCGCAGGTGGAAGTTGACCGCCAAGTTATCAATCTCACGCGTTTTGAGTTTCAGTTTCCGGAGCGAAGGCAGTTCTTTTTGGAGAACAATGATTTATTTGAGCGCATGGGGTTCATAGGCGTCCGCCCTTTTTTTTCAAGGAGGGTCGGACTAGCGAGAGATTCAACGGGCGTCTTAAAAAAAGTACCCATTTTATTTGGCGCCCGGCTCAGCGGGTCACTCTCCAAACAATGGCGAATGAGCATTCTTGACATGCAAACGAAAGAGCAGCTCGATCTGGGTTTGCCGGGCCAGAATTTTGGAGTGATTGCCATACAACGCAATTTCTGGAAGCAGTCAAACATTCAGTTTTCTATTGTCAACAAAGAATCCCTGGGTGTTGGTGCAGGTGATTCAACTAAATTTTTCTACAAGGAACTTTGGAAGAGCAAAACAGTGGGGGGCAATTCAACGAGAGTACTCAACACCGCTAATCGGGTTGCCACCATCGATCTGGAATCGCGGAGCCGGGACAATAGCTGGTATACAAGTTTATACTACAGTCAGTCGTTTGATGGGTTTAACACTGACAAGAAGGAGACCGGTGGAGGTTTTATCCAACATACAAAGCGTAACTATCAAATCTTTGGCGGCGGCACCATACTCCAAAAGAATTACAATGCTGAAGCCGGCTACGTTCCCAACCTGAGCGTGTACCCGGGCACTAACGATATTTTTCTTGGAGCTACGGGTACCTTTTATCCAAACAGTAAATGGTTGGCAAAAATGGGTCCAGGCTTCAACGTGGGTGCCACTTCCATACCTGTTGGGACCACTACGGACAGACAGGCCATGGCTACTTATAATTTCAATTTGCTCAACACTTCCATTTTGACTCTGGCCTATAATTATGTCTTTCAGGAACTCACAAACCATTTCAACCCTATTGACATCGCTAAGCACACCAACTATCTGCCAGGAGATCGGTACTCCTGGCACCGATACTCGATTGTGTACGCTTCTGATCAACGAAAACTTTTTCGCTACACGGTAGGAGCTACCAGCGGAGGATTTTATAATGGAGAAAATTTTAATGTAAATGGCGAACTAAATTTTCGCTATCAGCCGTATGGCAATGTCTCTGTCAAATTTGACTACAATGATCTGAAGCTGCCGGACAACTATGGAAGACAAAAACTTTTCGTAGTAAGCCCACGGTTTGATGTTACCCTTACTGACAAGATTTTCATTACTACCTTTTTTCAATACAACACCCTGCTGGACAATGTCAACCTCAATGCCCGTTTTCAGTGGCGATATAAACCCGCAAGCGATTTCTTTGTTGTATATACCGAAAACTACCTTCCGGAAAATTTTTCCAGCAAGAACCGGTCGCTTGTGTTTAAATTCACCTACTGGCTGAATCTTTAATGCAAAGTTTGAGTTACCCTATTTGGCACGTAACTTTGCCCTTGGTCTTATTACCTAATATTATTGTTATCCGATGGCCTTCAGCCTTTTCAAAAAATCCGATAAGAAGTCGGCCGGTAAGCAGGCACCAGAAGAGACGCATAACGGCCCTCACTATCATACTCTCAAGGTCAAGAATATTGTTCTGGAGACGAAGGATGCCATTTCAATTGTCTTTGAGCATCCATCTTCCAGGAAGATCGGCTATAAGTCAGGACAATTTCTTTCGCTGATTGCCACCATTGAGGGAAAAGAAGTGAGAAGGGCGTATTCGCTATGCTCTTCTCCTTTTGTGGATGAAGACCTGGCGGTTTCGGTGAAGCGTGTGGACAATGGTTTGATGTCAAACTGGCTGGCAGATAACCTGAAGGTCGGTGGCATACTGAAGATCATGGAGCCGATGGGGCAATTCACGACAGAGTTCAGTAAAGAAAATAAGCGTCACCTCATTACGTTTGCCGGTGGGAGCGGCATTACGCCCATGATGTCGATCATCAAGAGTCTTCTTACCCAGGAGCCGGATAGTATCATTTCTCTAATTTACTGTAACCGGAATATTGACAGTGTCATTTTCAAGGACGAATTGACACGATTGGAGAGTAAATACGAAGGGCGCCTACACGTCATTCATGTGCTCGATGAAGCGCCGATGAACTGGCAAGGGTACTCGGGTTTGCTCAACCACCAAATGCTTAGCAAACTATTTGAGCGTATCCCCGACTGGGGTATTGAGAAATCAACATACCTCATGTGCGGACCTGAGGGTATGATGAAAAATGTGGAGACGCTGCTATCAGAGCACCATATACCCAAAGAAAAAATTTTCAAAGAAAGTTTTGTTTCGCCCACAATTGATAAAGAGCAGAAAAAAGCCCCTGCCTCTCCTTCCCAGAATACAGCACATGAGGTGACGATCCGATACGATGGACAGGAGTACAAGGTCATGGTGCAACCTAATCGTGCTATCCTGGAAACAGCCCTCGAGCAAGGCATCGACTTACCCTACTCCTGCCAAAGTGGGTTGTGCACAGCCTGCCGTGGCAGGGCCATTTCCGGCAAGGTGAAGTTGGACGAGGAGGAGGGTCTTTCTCAGTCAGAGCGGAATGCCGGCTATGTGCTCACCTGTGTTGGTCATCCACTTACCGATGACGTGGTAATAGAAATTGGATAACGTTAAGGTTTGTTTCTGGTGTAGTCAGTGCCGTTAAGGTTGATGGAATTTATTTTACCGTCGGCACCCAAAACAAATGTTGCGTTGCACTTGCCGTACCATTTTTTTTCGTACCAACCCCTGAACGTATCGTAATGCCAATGGTCGAGTGTCGCTTTTGAAAAATTGTTGACACTTACCATAAGCTGCCGGCCAGAGGCGGTTATTTCAACTGTCCCAAATAAGGGATTGCTGTATTTTCCCGCATATGTTTCGGTAGGCAACGTGGGGTTAGTATTTAGTACCCTCTTTGCTTCGAAGTCTTTCCTTCCTTTCTCAGCATTAAGCCTGATTTTGTCATATATTTTTTTGAATTCTGTACTCCAGTCCGGTTTGTTAGCCGCGCTGGAATGCTCAAAAGTGTCGAAGGCTTTGTACATCAGGGCATGACGGATTTCTGCATGATCGTAATTTCCAAAGACGTAAATGCCAAGTTTTTCAGAAGGCAGCTGGCCATGAATAGCAATGGCCCCAGCGAGACTTCCCGTGTGAAAATTGACTTTCTTTCCATTGTAATCGTGTTGAAACCATCCCAGGCCGTACGTAGTCCAATTTGGTTTGGTGAGTTGTTGTGTGGGGTAGAATTCATTCGGCGGAACCAACACTTGTGGCTTAAACATTTCAGTCCACGCTTTCGCTGACAAAAGCCTTCCACCCTCAAACTTGCTGCTGTCAAGCATACAGATCATCCACAGGCTCATGTCATCAATATTGGACCAAACACTTCCCGCAGGTCCGATTTGATCAGCACTTGTATGCTCGATCACCTGGATGGTGCCCTCTATATTGAAATGGGGTTGCGTGCGATTCTCAGATCTGGCCTCTTTAAGGAATGGCACGGTGCTGGTCATGTGCAGAGGCGTAAAAATTCTTTCCCGGATAAACTGATCCCAAGGCTTTCCGCTGATTTCCTCAATCACTTTTCCTGCTGCCAGGTAAAATATGTTCTGATAGATAAAGCTTGAGCGCATGGAGTAACTGGGTTTTACTTCTCTCATTTTTCTGAGAACTTCATCCGAAGAGATATCCATCGACGCCCAGAGAAAGTCC
>JAYWDR010000333.1:0-4743 GCA_043779735.1 Cyclobacteriaceae bacterium
AGCAACGAAAGAAATGGCACGCTCGTGGAGTTTGAGCCTGATAGCTCCATGTTCAAAAACTATCATTTCATCCCGGAATACATGGATGACCTGATGTGGAACTATGCTTTTCTCAATGCAGGCCTCATCATCAATTACAATGGGCGGAAGTTCTATTCAAAAGAAGGGCTACTCGATCTGCTGAAGCAGAAAGCTGACCAGGAGGAAATGTGTTATTCAATCATCCACTTGAAGGGTGACGATATAGAGTTGGCGATGACTCACGGAAACCAATATGGTGAAGAATACTACTCCTTTGTCAACGGCCAGAATACAACCCAGGGAGGCACGCACCTGTCAGCCTTCCGTGAAGGCATTGTACGGGGCGCCCGCGGTTTTTATAAGAAAGATTTTGATGCTGCCGACATCCGTGCCAGCATCGTGGCGGCTGTGGCAATAAGGGTGCAAGAACCAGTATTTGAGTCTCAGACGAAGACCAAGCTGGGATCCATTAATATGTCCCCTGAAGGGCAAAGCGTCAAGAACTATGTGGGCGACTTTGTCTCCAGAGAGCTGGAAATATATCTCCATAAGAACCCCAAGGTTGCTGAGGCGCTGCTAAAGCGCATTTTGCAGTCGGAGCGAGAGCGCAAGGAAATCGCCGGCATCAAGAAGCTGGCCAATGAGCGGGCAAAGAAAGCTAATCTTCACAACAAAAAGCTCCGTGACTGTCGCTTCCATTTTGATGATGAAAAAGGAGAGAAGGGACCTCAGTCCATGGTATTCATCACCGAGGGTGATTCTGCAAGCGGCTCCATCACCAAATCCAGGAATGTGGAGACGCAGGCTGTTTTCAGCCTGCGCGGAAAGCCGTTAAATTGCTTTGGTCTCACGAAGAAAGTCGTTTATGAAAATGAGGAATTCAACCTCCTTCAACATGCTCTGAACATTGAAGATGGCATGGATGGATTGCGGTATAACCAAGTAATTGTGGCTACTGATGCCGACGTCGATGGCATGCATATTCGCCTCCTTTTGATGACATTCTTCCTACAGTTCTTTCCAGACCTTGTGAAGGCCGGTCATGTGTACATTCTGGAAACACCTTTATTCCGGGTGCGCAACAAGAAAGAAACAATTTATTGCTACAGCGAAAAGGAGAAACTGACAGCGGTGAATAACCTTGGCAACAAGCCCGAGATCACTCGTTTCAAAGGGCTGGGCGAGATTTCGCCAGAAGAATTCGGAAACTTCATCGGGGAGAATATCCGACTTCAGCCGGTGCGTATCGACAAAGAAAAACACCTGGTCAAGATTCTCGAGTTTTACATGGGCAAAAACACACCTGAGCGACAAGACTTTATCATAGACAACCTCAGAGTCGAGTTGGACGTGGTACAGGAGAAAGAACTCTTGTCAGAAATTGAAGCCTAACGATATACGAGCATCCTCCTATGAGTAAGATGAAAACAAACAGACAAAAGAAGTCAAAAGGTGAAGATGGAGAGGTTGTTCATGAGCTTATCTCAATCGATGGTCTTTATGAGGACTGGTTCCTTGATTATGCCTCCTATGTGATCCTGGAGAGGGCAGTGCCTCGTATTGAAGATGGATTGAAGCCTGTGCAGCGAAGGATTGCACATTCCTTAAAGGAGATGGATGATGGACGCTTCAACAAAGTGGCCAATGTGATTGGAAATACGATGCAATATCACCCTCACGGTGACGCCGCAATCGGTGAGGCGATTGTCAATCTGGGGCAAAAAGACTTGTTGTTGGATACGCAGGGAAATTGGGGTGATGTAAGAACAGGTGATGGCGCTGCTGCCCCTCGATACATCGAGGCCAGACCATCAAAATTTGCATTAGATGTGGTCTATAATGCGCAGACTACCGAATGGCAGCTTTCGTACGATGGCCGAAAGAAGGAGCCGGTTACGTTACCTGTCAAATTCCCTTTGCTGTTGGCGCAGGGTGTGGAGGGCATTGCAGTAGGCCTTTCTACCAAAATACTACCCCATAACTTTTGTGAGCTGATAAAGGCGTCCATCGACATATTGAAGGGTAAGAACCCCAAGGTCTATCCCGACTTCCTTACCGGCGGTATTGCCGACTTCTCTGAGTATGATCAGGGGTTCCGAGGGGGTAGGATAAAGGTTCGTGCCAAAATTGAAGTTATCGATAAGAAATCATTAGCAATCAAGGAGATACCCTTTGGTACTACTACCACTTCTTTGATGGAATCTATCGTGAAGGCTAGCGAAAAGGGTAAGATTAAGGTAAAGCAAGTGGTGGACAACACAGCCAGGCATGTGGAGATAATGATCCATCTTCAGCCAGGGCTGTCACCAGAGATTGCGATCGACGCATTGTATGCTTTTACTGATTGTGAGGTCTCCATTTCACCCAATGCGTGCGTGATTGTCAAAGACAAGCCGCAGTTCATGAAGGTGAATGAAATCCTCAAGTACAATACGGAACATACAGTGAGGCTGCTGAAACTAGAGTTGGAGATCAGGAAAGGTGAATTGATGGAGAAAATCCTTTTCTCGTCATTGGAAAAGATCTTCATTGAAAAGAGAATCTATCGCGATATTGAACAATGCGAGACTTTTGAAAATGTCATCACTACGGTCGATAAGGGTTTGAAGCCTTACAAGAAGCAGTTCTACCGGGAGATCACTCGGGATGACATCCTCCGCCTACTGGAAATAAGAATCAAGCGTATTTCTAAATTCGATTCATTCAAGGCCGATGAAATGCTGAAGGATCTTGAAAAAGAATTGAAAGAGACGATTCATCACCTCAAGCATCTGACGGACTATGCGATTGCATACTACCAAAACCTGTTAGATAAATATGGCAAAGGGAGGGAGCGAAAAACGGAGATCCGTAGCTTCCAGTCTGTAACCGCTGGGGAAGTGATTGCCAATAATCAAAAGCTGTACGTTAACCGTGTGGATGGCTTCATAGGCTGGGGTTTAAGGAAGGATGAGTACATCTGTGAGTGCTCCGAACTGGATGACGTCATTGCCATCCGACGAGATGGAAAGGCGTTGGTGAGCCGGATTACTGAGAAAGTTTTCATGGGTAAAGATATTTTGCATCTGGGAATCTGGAAGAAAGGCGATGAAAGGATGGTCTATAACATGATTTACAGTGATGGCAAGAGCGGCAAGTCCTTTGCCAAACGCTGCTCCATTCCTGCCATCATACGCGATAAGGAATACAACCTCGACCAGGGGAATCCCAATAGCAAGGTTCAATACCTCAGCGCAAATCCCAATGGAGAGGCAGAAGTGGTGGAAGTAAAGCTTAGCCAATCGAGCACGGCGAGGAAGAAGATATTCGAGTTTGATTTTTCAGAATTGGAGATTAAGGGTCGTGGTGCCAGGGGTAATACTATCACAAAGTACCCGGTTCGCAAGGTTGACTTTAAAGAAGCAAAGGGTTCAACCCTTAGTGGTCTTGATTTGTGGTTCGATGAAGCTTCGGGTCGGTTGAACAAGGATAAGCGAGGGAAACATGTTGGTAAGTTTGATGGCGATGATCAGATCCTGGCCATCACGAAAAGTGGAAGCTATAAGATCACTTCGTACGACCTCAATAACCGGTATGAGCCGGAGAAGACGATCCTGGCAGAAAAGTTCAATCTCAAGAAGGTGATTTCTGCCGTATATGTGGATGGAGAAAGCAAACAATATTTTGTTAAGCGTTTCAAGATTGAAACAAATTCGATTGACAAGGAATTTGGATTTATCTCAGAGGGTATTGGTTCACGCCTTGAGTTTGTAACAACCTCAGATACGCCCGAAGTTGAGGTGGAATTGGTAAAAGGAAAGGGTAAAGAGAAGGAGACCGAAGTGGTCAACCTGGAAGACATCATCGATGTAAAAGGGTGGAAGGCCTTGGGGAACCGGCTTTCGCAGCACAAAGTAACGAAAGTAAGGCCCCTGGAAGACCAGGAAGACTCAGGACTGGAAGAAGGCGATGACGAGAATGAACTTATCGAATCTTCATTATCAAGTAAGGCGACCGAAACCGGAAAAGGTTCTCACCCCGATAGCCATCGGGGAAAAAAAAAATCGGACGAAGAGTGGTACGAAGCAGAGGACCAGGGGATTCTCTTCGCGCAAAAGGTGGCCCAAAACCAAAAAGGGGAAAACACAACGCAAAAAGTCAAAGTCGGGCAAGTAAGTCTGTTCGGGGAAAGCATGGAGGAAAACGAAAGACCTAACAAACGGGCGCCAAGACAGAAGTTTAAAGCACCAGGCAAAAAGCCAAAAGAAAAAGGTAACAGGCAAATGGTTTTTACCGCCGGTCAGACCATAGAACTCGAACTATAAGTTCGTTCTGACAGTATTAAGGGCATCTCTAAAAACTCCTTGTACCCTTCTCTTCCGGAGAAGGGTGACGGGTTGAGGCCATAAAAGACAAGGTTTTTAGAGATGTCCTTAATTCAATTGGTGATTTTTTATTATTTACTGAAAAAGCTAATACTCGTGGGCTTTTCTTAGCCATCAACTCAAAATGGGGAATGGCGTTCCCTTTTTGATGCTGCTTAGTCTTATGTTTTGCACTTTGCATGCTTCCGGTCAAACGAACCAGACTGTCTATGCGCGGGTTGTGTTCCAGAAGGTAGAGCCGGGGAAGGAACAGGAATTTGAAAAAATGCTCAAGGAAAACTGGAAGTCGGCTCACCAGTTACGCAAGCAGAACGGGAAGATTACGAATTGGGCTTTGTACCGTGTCAAAGTTTTATGA
>JAYWDR010000334.1:0-12830 GCA_043779735.1 Cyclobacteriaceae bacterium
GCAAAGGTTACTCCCCGCTGAAGATTATCGATTATGAAATCCTGCTGACCCGTGCAGCCTGATGTGCCCGTACAAATCAATGTGCCCGTCCAACCCTCACCCTTATCAAAAGCAGTGCTTTGAATTTCTCCGCCCACAGTGAGTCCACCGGAATATTCGTTGGTATACAATGTCACACGTTCTTCATTGTGATAAACTTCTTTGGGAAGTCCTGAAGTATTGGTTTCAAAAAATGAAGCCATTCGTTTGCCCTGGACCGGCAGGGGGTTCCAGGTAAGGAAGTACACACTTGTGTCATTGAACAAATTGTAAAAGAGATGAGGCTGCAACGTTGCCGGCTTATAAAGATCAGCATCGAGCGCACCATCGTTTCGCTGCCCATAAAATTCAATGAAGTCGGAAGGATCGAAAATAGCATCGGCCTGACCTTGAACGAAGATGGCCTGTTCGGAACCCCGATGGAATACATTTACCCTCCGAGGGTCGATGGCCCCCACTGGAACGCCGGCGGCCTGGAGGTCACCATAAGTGATCTTGTAAATGCCATTTTTTGAAACCGGGATTCTATAGTAAGACTGTGTAAAATTGATCCATTCATTGGAAAACTGGGCAAATGATGAATCAGGGCATACGATTAAGAGGCACATGCCTGCTAACCCCAACATATGTCCCTTTAAAGCCCTTTTAGAAAAGTTCATCCTTGTCAACAAGGTAAATACAGCATTCAGTCTGTATGTAAATGCCGGAAATGGCCCAAAATTGAGCTAAATCAAAAATAAGGTAAAAAATCTTAATAGTACTTGGTCATACATAGTACTTTCCCCGTATAATCACATTGGAGTGCTTTATTTAATCAAGGACGCATGAATCTTGAAAACACACAAGTGCAGATGAGGAAGGGAATATTGGAGTATTGCATCCTCCACATCATTTCGCGCGGCGAAGTGTATGCTTCTGATATGTTGGATGAACTGACCGCTGCCAGGATGATCGTGGTTGAAGGGACGCTTTATCCTCTACTTACGCGCATAAAAAATGCGGGCCTGGTAGAATATAAATGGGTAGAGTCCAAATCCGGACCACCCCGGAAATACTACAAGCTTACCGATATCGGCAAAGACTTCCTGCAAGGACTGACTGAAACATGGGAAGAGCTTGTGCACTCCACCGACCAGATAACAGTAAAGTCAAAGAGCAGCGTTTAAATTATTAGTCCACACTCCTATCGTTTAGTTGAGATATGAAAAAGAACATCAGCATCAACATCAGCGGCATTATTTTCCACATTGAGGAAGACGGGTACGAAACCCTGCGCAAATACCTCGACTCGGTTAATAAATACTTCTCATCCTTTGAAGACAACAGTGAAATTCTAGCTGACATCGAAGGAAGGATTGCAGAAATCTTTCTTTCCAAACTCAATGACGGAAAGCAAGTCATCACGGCGGAAGATGTGAGCGTGCTTATGACTACCATGGGAAGCGTGAGCGACTTCAAGGCGGCTGAGGAGCAGGAGTTTGCAGGGGAACCCGCCAAAGCAACCCAGCAACAAAAGACGTCTTCGTCCTCGTCTTCTACCAGCTCCAAAAAACTGTACCGCGACAACCGCCGGAAAATTCTCGGAGGCGTTTGCGCCGGGTTGGCTCATTACTTCAACATTGATCCCGTTTGGCCGCGAGTGCTGTTCGCACTGTTGATATTGGGAAGCTACGGGGGTCTGATTCTGCTGTACATCATCTTATGGATTGCGTTGCCGGTATCGGAAGAACTGATTGAGGAACCCTCTGTAAAGAAGATGTATCGTGATTACGACAATAAAGTGGTGGGTGGTGTTGCGGCTGGCATCTCAGCTTTCTTTGGCATCGACCTTACTGTCGTACGGGTATTATTTGTCGTGCTGGCCTTTTTCGGAGCCGGTATCCTCCTCTATATCATCTTGTGGATCGCTCTGCCGGAGGCGAAAACAATTACCGAAAAAATGAAAATGCAGGGTGAGCCTGTCACGCTCTCTAACATTGAATCGACTGTAAAGAAAGGTCTCAATGAAAAGGAAGATGCCGAAGAGAGCACCCTTACCAAAATCATTCTGTTTCCGTTCCGCGCGATCGCTGCGATTATTAACGGAATCGGCTCCCTCCTGGGGCCACTACTTCGGGTGATGATAGACGTCCTCCGGGTAGCCATTGGCCTAATCATCTCATTGATTGGACTTATATTCATCCTTTCACTGATCTTTTGCTTTGGAATCTTGATCGGTTTGTTCAGCGCCCCTGACTGGCACGTAATGTCCAATTGGTATTTGTCAGCACCCAGTTTGCCACTCACCGCTATTCGCAACAGCTTTCCAACATGGACGATGATATTCACCTTTCTGGGTGCCTTCATCCCCGCGCTTTTTGTCCTGTTGATCGGTAACTCAATCATAGCAAAGCGCATGGTTTTCCGGCCTGTGCTGGGCTGGACATTGTTTGTTCTATTTATCGTAAGCGTCGCGGTGATCAGCTTCAGCTTACCACAACTGATTTTCGGTTTCAAAGAGGAAGGGGAACATAAAATAGAGCAAGTATTTAATGTTCAGGGCAAGACACCGGTATTCAAAATTCAAGAAATCGGATTAGACGATTACAATGTCACATCCATTTCCTTGAAGGGGTATTCAGGGAAAGAAATTAAATTGACTGAAAGATTTCAATCACGGGGTCCCACGCGAAAGGTAGCAGGTGAAAATGCGCAAATGGTAGAATATAATGTCATCCAGACCGATAGCATTATCGCATTCGACTCCAATATTACATTCAAAGAGAATGCTAAATTCCGCGCCCAGCGATTAGATGTTGATGTGCTGATACCCTATGATCAGTCTTTCGTTGTGGATGCACATCTTTGGCGGATTATCGACACGCGCATTAACTCCGGCGGAGATCCGTTTCGTTACTCCCTCAACGAAGAGACACAGACCTGGAAAATGACAGACAAAGGCCTGGAGTGTATAACCTGCCCCGCGCTGGATGCGCAACCTGCCATAAGCAACAATGACCAGTTTGGATTGAAAGACTTTAATTCAATTGACCTGACAGGCCTATTTAATGTTCGGATTGAAAAAGGCGATGACTATGCCGTGGCCGTCAGAGGCTCAGAATCAGAACGGAAGCGATACGATATTTATGTGAATGGCGAAACACTGGTGATTGATTATGATGATAACCGTAAATTTTTCTGGAAACGCAACCTCTTGAATGATGAGGAAATCAAGATCACCATTACCATGCCTTCCCTGCAAGGGCTGGATGTGACGGGTGCAGGTAAATTGAAATTCAGAGGCTTTGATGAGGATGAAGTCGATATCAAGCTCACGGGTGCAGTCATGGCCGATGGTGAGCTGAAGGCCAACAATCTAAACATTAAATTGACAGGAGCTTCTTTTCTGGATATTTCGGGAAGCGGCAAGTTCATGGACGCTGATATCGTTGGTGCATCCGGATTGCGGGCCTATAGCTATGTAGTGGGCCACTGTATTGTGGGGGCTCATGGTGCTTCAATGGCCAAAGTAAATGTGACTGAGACACTGGAGATAAGTAAGGGAATTGCAAGTAGTGTCTCTCACAAAGGAAATCCCGAAGTGATCAAGCGCTAGTTCTGCTTTATTTGAGCTGAAGCCTTTGTATTAACCTAATAATAATTGCCGTATGGCCACGACATTCCAAGGCCAAACAATACGGGCTTTCAGACTTGCAGCACACATTGATATAGCTCCTGTATCATATGGTAGATAAACAGTATCTTCGGTAAATGCAGGACCAGCGACTTCTGTCACTCGATTTCTTCCGTGGCATCACTGTGCTAGCGATGATCATCGTCAATAATCCCGGCTCATGGGATTCAGTCTACAGCCCCCTGCTGCATGCACCGTGGAACGGCTGCACGCCAACCGACCTCATATTTCCATTCTTTCTATTTATTGTCGGCGTTTCTATTCACTTCGCCTACCAGGGCAAGAAGACGGAGGGGCTGACAAAAAAGCACCTCCAAAAAATTGCCAAGCGTTCAGTCCTGATTTTTCTGGCTGGCGTATTCCTGGCATGGTTTACATTACCCCTTGAAAAAATGGTGGACATGCAACGATTGTCGACCCTAAGAATTCCAGGGGTACTCCAACGCATCAGCCTGGTGTTCTTGTTTTGTTCATTGATTTATTTCAACACGAATTGGCTGGGGCAAATTCGTATAGCATCCTTCTTGCTCGTTTTGTATTACCTGTTGATGACAATTGTGCCGGTGCCAGACTTTGGTCCTGCCAACCTGGAGCCTGGAACCAATCTCTCTGCTTGGGTTGACAGGCTTCTTCTAAATGGACATCTCTGGTCTCAATCCAAAACATGGGACCCTGAAGGATTGTTAAGCACACTTCCTGCAATCTCCTCCGGGCTGTTGGGTGTTTTGGCCGGGCAATTGTTTCAAGAATTAAAAAATCCCGCAGAACGCGTGAGTTGGTTATTTTCCATTGGTGGAATTTTAATTTTGAGCGGATTGGCATGGGACATGGCCTTTCCAATCAATAAATCGCTATGGACAAGCAGTTATGTACTGTACAGTGGGGGATTTGCAATGCAAATGCTGGCGGCAAGTCACTGGCTAATTGATGTCCATGGCCGTAAATCATTGATAAAACCGTTTCTTTATTTCGGCATGAATGCGATTTTTGCATTTGTTGCTTCGGGAATTGTAGCCAAGATTTTACTTCGCACAAAAATAGCCGTCGGCACAGAGGAAACTGAGTCATTATGGAGTTATCTATACCAACATGTCTATGCCAGTTGGATGGGACCAAAAATCGCATCGCTCCTGTTTGCCCTCACTCTTGCCTTCCTGTTTTATTTCATCCTTCGCTGGATGTATCACCGAAAAATCTTTATCAAAGTTTAAGTTATTCACAATCGGAAATTTGTAATTTCACTTCGATCCGGATGTCCTCATGAAGTATTTGTTGCTTTACTTTCTTATGGTGAGCTCCTTCGCCTCTGTTTCCCAAAAACAAGGACTGCGAGGACAGGTTTTTTGGGTGTCAGGCAACCAAATGCCAGGGCCAGAAGCCATATTATCCCCCAATCAAGGTGCCGTTCGGGAGGTCTTGATTTACGAACTCACCTCCTTCAAGGATGTAACACAGGTAGGACCATTCTTCCGCGATATCAAGACAAAGATGGTGGCAAGCATTCTATCCAAACCTAACGGTACCTTCAAGGTGAAATTAATCCCGGGAGCCTATTCTGTCTTCACCAAAGAGAAAAATGGCCTCTATGCCAACCTTTTTGATGAAAAAAACAACATCAACCCCGTCACCATCAAGAATGGCCAATACGCCTGGAAAACCATCACCATCGACTACGAGGCGGCGTATTAGCAAACTTTTTCTTATTTTTTAGTAGTCACGCAACCCGGGGGGCCAGGTTGGCATCTTATTGGCGTAACAACTTTAATGCAATTTCAGATTTACAGCGCGCGCGAAACGGAACTGGTTGAAGGCTGCAGGCGACATGAACATACGGCTCAACAGGCGCTGTACAACCAGATGTCTGGCAAAATGTTCGCTCTCTGCTGCCGGTATGTCAAAGACCGCATGGAGGCGGAAGACGTACTCGTGACGTCTTTCACGAAAGTGTTCGAACATATAGGCCAGTTCAAGGGACAAGGAAGCTTTGAGGGCTGGGTGCGAAGGATCGTAGTGAATGAGTCACTCTCGTATCTGCGCAAAAACAAAAGCATGTACCTGGAGACCGCTCTGGAGGCGGCAGACAGAGAGCCTGATTTGAGTAATCTCAGCAGCCATTTGGAAGCTGAAGACCTTCTCAAACTTATAGCTGAATTGCCCGCAGGCTACCGGATAGTATTCAACATGAATACCATCGACGGCTATTCCCATAAAGAAATTGCAGAACATCTTGGCATAAGTGAGAATACTTCAAAATCGCAACTGAGCCGCGCAAGAAGTTATCTCCAGGCGAGATTGGTTGAAATAGAAAAGAGTGGTAAACACAAGCAGAAAGAACTATGAGCAAACTGGATGAATTATTCAAGGAGAAACTGATCGACCATTCGATCACACCCTCCACGGAGGCCTGGCGGAAAGTTGAAGCAGGACTCGCAAAAAAAAATAGAGTCTGGCTTCGGTGGGCTGCCGTCTTCCTGCTGGCCGGGTTGTTGATGGGCTCGCTATGGTTGCGACGAGATCAGGTGACCGTGCCGATAGCTACAACAAAGTCATTACCTCACCCGAATAACGATATAAAGATTCAAAAACCAGCACCATCAAATCTGGCAGAGGAAAATATAGACCCCCACAAGGTGGTCAGCCAAAAGATGAACAGGGGTAAACAGGTTCTCCAGTCAACCTGGCGTGAACCTCTCGTGAAAGAAGAAGTTGCCACGCTTCGGGAGGAAGCATCTATCGTTCCTCCAGCAGTAGCAGCAACCGAAACTGCGAAGGCTCCAGCTTCAATTGTATTGACCTACACCCTGGATCCGGTAGAAACATCCGTCGAACCAACGCCACCGTCAGCAGCAGCCACGGCCGACAAGAAAGACTCTTCTTTGAAACGGGTGATTGAATTTGCCAGCACTGTGAAGAACAGCGAGTCGACGCCGCTGGAAAGTTTGCGCGGCATGAAAGAGGAATTATTTGCCCTTAATTTAAAAAAGAAACCAACTAGCAAAAAACAATAAATATGAACGCACGATTGACGCTTGGATTATTGATCTTGTCTATCCCAGGATATCTGACCACCTCCCTTGCACAGGCCGGTGACTCCGTCATCATCCGGGTGGGGAAGGAAAGCAAAGTGATCTTCTCAATTAAAGATAAACGCGACCTTGAAACCCTGAAGCACTATAACTTCCAGGCGCTAATGGATGATATGGTACAAAAACTGGAAAAGCGCGATACGACAACGCTGGCAAAACCTTCCATCGTCTATCGGAAGGACACCGCCCAGACAGCTGCTATGGCAAACCCAGCCCCTGCTGTTGAGAGCAAATCAAATGACGACAATGAAGAAGATGATCGTAGCTACCGCAAGCGCTGGGGACGCAGGACCCATCACTCATTTAATATTGATGTGGGAATGAATAACTACCTACAAAATGGAAAATTTCCGGATGGCACCAATCAGCTTTACACGGTGAAACCATGGGGATCATGGTATGTGAGTCTCAACTCGGTATTACGTACGCAAGTAACTGGAAAATTCTTCGTGGAGTGGGGTGGTGGTGTGACATGGTACAACTTCAAGTTTAGTAATTACAAAGTTGTCATGTCCAAGGATGCCAATGGGGTGATCTTCTCGGAAGATTCCAGGGACTTTGAGTACACCAAAAGCAAACTCACCGTGGCGTACATCAATGCTTCTATTGTACCGGTGTTTGACTTTGGAGGATCAAGCCGTAAGAACAGTTTCTTTGATCATAACCATTCTACTTCCTTTCGCATTGGCCTGGGGCCTTACGTTGGTTACCGCCTTGATAGCTACTCAAAGCAGGTACACTTGAATGGTGGCGACAAAGTAAAAACACATACACACGATAATTTTTACTTGAATAATCTACGCTATGGACTTCGCCTCCAATTGGGCCTTCGGGGTACCGATATTTTCTTCAACTATGATATGAACGATCTCTTCATCGAAAACAAAGGCCCCAAATTGAACGCCTTTAGCTTTGGCATTACCTTATAATCTTGTTGGTCTTGTGACATGAGCTGCAGGATCATGCTAGGTTATCAAACTCTCTTGTTTCTGCGATATAAGTCGAGATTGTTTATCATCATGTCGCGTTCATTTTTGCCCAAGGCAAGGTGGCGGCAGAAGGAAGCGGGCGTAGGCCATTGAACGGCAGTTGCCATAACCACGACAACAAAAACAGCTGTAAACCCTGAGTTCGCTGTCAGGAAAAATCCTGCGGAAATCAGCACTGAACAGGAGCAGTAAACGGACATTTTCAACAGGGTAAGCGTAAAGTATCCTTCCATTTTTTTGGCGAGCTCATTTACGTTTTTCAACCGTTTGATTTTCTTCCCCCACCATAAGTGAAAGACCATCAATTCTACCAGAAGCAGCGTTAGCAATACCGAAAGTATGATAATCATATCTTCGTGACTAGCAAATAAAGGCGGATGATGGACAGTCCAGTAATACAAAAAAATGAACACTACTATGGGCAGCAGTAGGAGGATGAAACCTATAGTATTAAGTTTGTAGAAGTATTCTTTAATAGACAGGAATTTCATACAGTCTCGGTCATTAAAGGTAATAAGTAAATTGAAGATGGAGCCCAACCTGAATTTATCGCGCAAAGAGCAAGTCATCCGTAAGGCGGCTGAGCTTTTTCGGGAAAAGGGCTACGCAGCTTCCTCTATGCGAGACCTGGCGCAGAAACTAGGCATCGAGGCGGCAAGTCTTTATTCTCATATCAAATCCAAGGAAGAAATTCTCCAAAGCCTGTGTTTTGACATGGCGGCTGAGTTCAGAAAGTCATTGGATGAGGTTGAAAAGCAGAAGGGGCCTGCCAGCGAAAAGCTAAGGAAAGGCATAATTTGCCATATCCAGGTAATGGCGAAAGACCTTACCGCCTCTGCAGTATTCATGAACGAACATCGTTATCTTAGTCAGCCTTACCTCCGTGAATTTCTGCTGCTCCGCATCAACTACATCAATCGATTCAAAGCCATGATCGATGAGGGCATTAAAACAGGTGAATTTAAGGAGACGATTGACAAGAAACTTGCTGTGATGACCCTTTTCTCTTCTCTCAACTGGATGCCCATGTGGTATGACCCACACAGCAATATTGTTCCCGAAGGTCTGGGCCAGCAATTGTCTGACATGCTGGTAAATGGTCTTAAAAAAGTGAAAGACTAATATATCAGATAATTTAGGTTTTGTCTTCCCAAAAGGCAACTTTCCTCCTCCATCTTTGTTATTTTTGCAAACGACTGTTAGGGTGTGAAATGACTTTTGCGGAATGCTCTCGGTTGCGTCTAAACCAGCCAATCCCGGATGTCTTCACCCATACAGTAAAACACTATATAGTATGTACGGAGGTGGAAATACGTTTGAAGGTGTGAAGACGGACAGCGTGGCATTGGAAGATCCTGCCAAGCTAGAGGCATTCGAAGCAAGAATAGCCCGTGGCGAAAAAATTGAACCATCGGATTGGATGCCAGAGCTTTATCGCAAGCAGTTGATCCGCATGATTGAGCAACACGCCCACAGCGAAATAATTGGAGCCTTACCGGAAGGCACATGGATCACCCGTGCACCCGGCTTCAAGCGCAAGATGGCACTCATGGCGAAAGTACAGGATGAAGTAGGACACGGCCAATTGCTATACAGCGCAGCCGAAACACTCGGCAAACCGCGCGAGAAAATGATCGATGACTTAATCACCGGTAAGTCGAAGTACTCCAATATCTTTAATTACCCGACGTTCACGTGGGCTGATTGCTGTTTCATTTCATGGCTGGTAGACGCCGGAGCGATCGTAAATCAATTGGCCAATGCGAAAGGAAGCTATGGTCCATACTGCCGGGCACTGGACAGGATCTGTGCAGAAGAGTCATTTCACCTGAAATATGGACACCATTGCGTAATCTATCTTGCCTCCGGTACTCTGAAACAGCGGCAAATGTTTCAAGAAGCACTCAACCGCTGGTGGCCTCCCATGATGCACTTCTTTGGACCTTCCGATAAAATTTCCGTCCACACCGAAGTGCTGATGCGCTGGAAAGTGAAGATGGGTACCAACGATGACATGCGCAATCAATTCCTGGACATGTATGTACCGAAGATTTGGGAATTGGGATTCATCATCCCTGATCCGAACCTGAAAAAAAATGAAACTACCGGCCGATGGGAATATACTGAACCGGATTGGGAGGAATTTAAACGAGTGATTAATGGTGGGGGCCCCTGCAATAAGGAAAGACTGGAAGTGAGAAGGATCGCAGAAGAAAGAGGAAAATGGGTGCGGCAAGCGTTGTCATCGTCAAGGACGGTGGCCTATGTTACTCCTTTAGCTTAACATGAACTCGCTCGATCCACGTGTGCTTCGTTTGCCAAAGGTTGGCGTGCCAGGCATGATCACACCAAAAATTCCCCTGGATCAGTTTGGATCATTTGAAGTATTTGTTAAGCCGAAGGAAGGAAAACAATTCCAGCACGAAGGCATCGTTCATGCGCCCAATATTGAATTGGCATATATCTTCGCAAAAGAAAATTTTACACGAAGATTTACCTGCGTGTCTTTGTATGTGGTTGAGACCAGGAACGTATTCGTCTCTCCCACAACAGATGAAAACACCAATGTATACGACCTTATTGCCGAAACCCCTACCTCAGGCAAGAAAGACGTCTACCTGATCCATCACCTCCCCAGGCGCGGTAAGCAGCACGTGGAGGCTGGCACGGTGGAAGCGGGAAGCCCTGAAGAGGCGATGAGTGTGTCTGCACAGAAGTTCAACACCAAATCAGTCTACAATGTATGGGCTGTGAAGAAGTCAGACATTCGTTTCACAAGTGCTGAGGAACAGGATCTCTGGGTCACCCTTCCGGAGAAACGATTCAGGGATGCGGCCGACTATAAGGGAGGTGATAAACTGAAAGATTTCCTGGAAAAACAAAAGATCGGTTCATGAATTGGCGGGTATATCAAAGGATTTTTGAATTGACGGCCATCCTAATCATGATGGCAGGCATCATCATGTTATGGATGCATAAAGACCCTCGCCATTACCTCGTCTACGTTGGCTTTATTGTATTGGCTACCGGAAAACTTGTGGAGGCTGTTAATCTGGATGATCCCAATTTTAAGATTATCAAAATCGTCGCTTGCCTTTGCATCTACATGCTCGTGATCCTGAATCTAGTCTACGACGTTCGCTCGATCGTATACATCCTTGCCCCTTTGGGAGTCTACTACGCGCTACACTACCGATGGCTATTCCAACAAAAGAAAATATGAATGATATCGCGCTGAAGGAGCTGTTGCTTAAAATGGCCGATGACTTGCTCATTTTAGGCCATCGCAATTCAGAGTGGACCGGTATGGGGCCGCTCCTGGAAGAAGATATTGCGTTCTCGTCTATGGCACAGGATAAAGTAGGTCAAAGTCTTGCTCTGTACACCATCCTTCATGAGCTGGGTGAGCCGGCTCCCGATGCTGTGGCATTCACACGCAATGCCGTTCAATTTCACAACTGTATATTGGTTGAACTGCCCAATCAGGAATACGATTTCAGCCTGATCCGTCATTTTTTGTTTGACACGGCCGACGCATTGCGTTGGGACATGTTGACGCGCTCCTCTTGCATACCGTTGTCTCTCCTGGCAAAGAAAATAAAAGGAGAACTGCGCTATCACACCTTGCATGCTAATACCTGGGTTAAGCAACTTGGGTCGGCTACCGAGGAAAGCGTTTCACGCCTGCAACATTCGCTGGAGGAAGTAATGCCTTATGCGATGGGGATCTTTGAAGAGTCGCCTTATGAGAAAGAAATTGTCAATCTGGGAATCTTTGAAGGTGAAAAAGCATTAATGGAAAAATGGGAATCGAAAGTTTCAGAGGTCATTTCCTGTACCCAGCTTCACCTCCCCGACCGGAACATCATTTCGCCTGTCATCGGAGGACGTGCGGGAAAACACAGCGAACACCTTCAACCCATGCTCGCGGAGATGAGCGAGGTTTTTAATATTGATCCAACGGCGCAGTGGTAGGTTGCTTAACAAAATCAAATGGAACAAATTGTTAAAGAACTTCATGATATTATAGAGAAGTACTCACATGCCATCGCCGCTATTCCCGAGGCTGAGTTTTCTCACAAACCGCTCCCGACCAAGTGGAGCAGGAAAGAAGTCCTGGGCCATCTGATCGACTCTGGGCACAATAACTTGCGCCGATTTGTCTGCGGCCAGTACGAAACAACCCCTCCTCATATAATTTACGAACAAGATTTTTGGGTAAAAACCAATGGATATCAACACGCCACAGCCGAAAACGTCCTGGCCCTGTGGGAGTTAGTGAACCTCCAAATCATCGCTGTTTTGAGAACCATGCCAGCGGCCCACTATTCCCGTACTTGCAACACGGGAAGGCAATCGGATGAACTTCATTCCTTGCAATGGCTTGCCGCTGATTACGTAAAACATCTTAAGCACCATATCAACCAGATCATCCCAGGCTCTTTTGATAGTAAATACCCTTGAAAATGACTTCATCGACCCTCACTGTTGCGGCCATTTACGGCTGGCTTGAAGAAGTAAAAGACCCTGAAATACCGGTGCTTTCACTTGTCGATTTGGGTGTCATTACAGAGGTAGTGATAGAGGGTGATCTTGTGACCGTTGAAATGACCCCAACCTTTATAGGCTGCCCCGCCATGGACTATATGAAAAATGACGTGCTGGAGGTTCTGAAAAAAAAAGGCATAAAAAATCCTGCCGTAAACATTAATTTCAAACATGGCTGGAGCTCGGACAAGATGACTGAAAAAGGAAAACAGGCATTGAAACAATTTGGCCTGGCTCCTCCTCCTTCCACAAAAGAAATTCTCACCGATCTGCACATATTGGAACATGCGATCTGCCCACGTTGTGACGGCACCAACACAGAGATGAAATCTCCCTTTGGTCCTACGCTTTGCCGGTCACTGCATTATTGTCACGACTGCCGTGAGGCTTTCGAACAATTCAAGCCCCTGGAAACTTTCTAGAATTATTTTCTAACTTCGGAGATGAGTTTCTTTAAGAGATTAGGCTTCTTCTGCGCCTTTATCATACCTGCCC
>JAYWDR010000335.1:0-4703 GCA_043779735.1 Cyclobacteriaceae bacterium
GCGGACTCCATGTATGTCTATGCTGGCTTCATTGATGGACTGACCCGTGCCGGCGTCAATAAACCTAAAGAGGAAACCAGGGAAAAAATAAAGGATCCGGGCAATCCACCTCCGGATCGTGCGGGCATCGCCCCTCAGGCTGATGTGAGAAATTCATTAAATGCCTCTGACAAGGCGTTGGAAGAATTAAGAGGGCTTGGATTCACTACTGCGCAAGTAGTGCCTTATGGAAACCTGCTACCAGGACAAGCTGCTATAGTGCTCACGGGCTCTTCCTCTCAGGATGCCATGGTGCTTGTGAGCAAGTCGGCATTGTATTCTGAACTAACAGGTACTCCTAATATATACCCTTCAAATATTTTAGGTGTCATGGCCAAGTGGCGCGATTTGTATCGCCAGGCTGTTCAGGCGAAATCCTACGAAGCCATGTATGCCTCAAACCGTTCGGGCCTTGAGCGCCCCACGACGGATAGAACATTGGAAGCATTTTATCCCGTGATCGATCAGAAGATGCCGATGCTCTTCAAGTCTGAAAAACTTCTGGATGTCAATCGTGTTATTACATTGAAGAATGATTTTAACTTTTCGCTGATCCTCGCGGACTTAAAAGAAGGTTGGCCGATTACAAATAAGGTAAAAGCCTCAGGTGCAAAAGTATTCTTGTCGCTCGATTTACCTGAAGAAATAAAGAAGGATGGAAAAGACGACAAGACAAAGGCCGCTGATAAAAATACAAAACTCAAAACCCCGGCAGATATTGAAAAAGACGCGCTCGATAAAAGAAAAGCGGAGGCCATAGCCAACTACACCAGCCAGGCGGCAAATTTCCAAAAGGCGGGAATTCCCTTTGGCTTTTCCAGTATGAGCGCCAAATCAAAAGATATTCCTGCCAACCTGAGGAGGATGATTGTTGCCGGGTTGACCGAAGATGCAGCCCTTGCTGCGTTGACGACTACACCGGCGCAGATGCTGGGCTTGTCCGACAGGATGGGCACAGTGGACAATGGCAAGATGGCAAATCTGGTCATCAGTGATAAGTCTTACTTCAACGAAAAGGCAAAAGTTCGTTATGTCTTTGTGGATGGAGTGATGTATAAGATGGAAGTGAAGGAAACCAAGAAGGCGGATCCCAACGCGAAAGTTGATATTGAAGGCAGCTGGTCAACTGTTACCCAGAATCCTCAGGGGAATGCTGAAGGCAGGATGACCTTCAAGAAAGATGGCAGCGGATACACTGGCACTGTCTCCGGAGGGAGACTACCTTCACCGGTAGATATGATAGATGTTAACCTGGACGGGGCTACGCTTACATTCAACTACTCATTGACATTTGGAACTAATTCTATCAAGGTTGAGGTAGAGGTAGCCGTTGAGGGGGACACGTTTAAGGGTACTTCTTCTGTAGGTCAGCGGGGCAGCTTCTCGATTGAAGGGACGAAAGACCCTAAGAAGTGACCACTGATTAAACTGATTACAACTGATTTAAGAGGGATTTAATAATAACTATAATGAAAAAAATATTCTTTGTGCTGATCATCACCAGCGTTCTCACCCAGGGAATGTGCCAGGTAGAGAAAGGAAACCTGCTGATTAAGAACGGCACTGTCCTCACCATTACAAAAGGTGTATTGGAAAATATGGATGTGCTGGTCAAGGATGGCAAGATCACCCAGATCGCGAAAGGAATAGCTGCTCCCGCGGGTGCCAGGGTAATTGATGCTGCCGGATTGTATGTGATGCCCGGTATCATTGATGCTCATTCGCATATCGGGTTGGATGCCATCAATGAAGGCACCAACGCGATCACCCCGGAGGTGTATACAGGAGATGCGATTAACCCTTTTCAAATGAGTATTTACAGGGCGTTGGCAGGAGGATGCACCATATCACATGCCTTGCATGGTTCTGCCAACTCAATTGGGGGTCAGTCGCAAACAATCAAGCACCGCTACGGGACGTTTGATCCGGAGGCCATGAAAATGGAAGGCGCACCACGAACGATCAAGTTTGCGCTTGGCGAGAATCCTACGAACGGAGGAAGAGGTGATGATCTCCAGCCACAAAGCCGCATGGGCGTAGAGTTTGTAATTCGACAGGCTTTCTCCGAAGCAAAAGAGTATATGGAGAAATGGGACACTTACAACAAAAACAAATTAGCGAAAGGGTTTCGGGGTGCACCGCCCGCCTACAGCCTTCGATATGAAACGCTGGTGGATCTTCTCAAGGGGAAAATCATTTTGCATTGTCATAGCTATCGCGCTGATGAAATCCAAATGTTGTTGAAAGTATGCAAGGACTTTGGCATCAAGAGACTCGTGTTTCAACATACGAACGAAGGATTTAAGGTCGCGCCTGAGTTGGCCGCTGCCGGTGCAATGGCTTCGGTATTCGCCGATTGGTGGCAGTACAAACTGGAAGTTTACTTTTCGACAGCTTACAACGCCGCCATCCTGGTGCGCAATGGTGTGGTGACCTCCATCAACTCAGATTCACCAGATCTCATCCGTCATTTGTATCATGAGGCAGCTAAGACTCAAAAATATGGTGGACTCAGTGATGAAGAGGCGTTGTCACTCATCACAATAAATCCTGCCAAGCAACTGGGGATCGAAAATCGTGTGGGCTCTTTGGAAGTGGGGAAAGATGGAGACGTTGCCATTTTTAAGAATCACCCCCTGTCTATTTATGGAGTGCCTCAATACACTATCGTGGATGGCATCGTGAGGTTTGACCGGGAGAAAGATCCCGCGGATATGAGGCTTATGCCAGATCCAAAGGAGACTGTTGATGTTACTTTCTATGAGATTGGCCAGCTTCATGACAACTGCATGCAGGATGCAGGATCGTTGTTTGGATTCGGTGAGAACGAAAATAAAAACTGAGAAGACCATGAGAAAAATACAAGCATTTGCTATCGCGATACTCTGTTTTAGCGCAGTCCGCATAGACGCTCAGTCGCCAAAAGGAAAATATGGCACGTTCGCATTGACGAATGCCACCATAGAAACGGTCACCAAAGGAACGATAACCAATGGCACGGTGGTGATCAGCAATGGAAAGATCACAGCTGTGGGCGCCAACATCCAGGTGCCGCAAGGTGCTGAAGTAATCAATTGCAATGGCAAGAAAATTTACCCAGGGATGATCGATGGAGGCACAAGAGTAGGGCTTGTGGAGATTGGATCTATACCGACAGCTTCAGACACCCGTGAAAAGGGCGATATCATTCCTCAGATGAAAGCGCTGACGGCCGTAAACCCAAATGCCACAGCTATCCCCGTCACGAGAATCAGTGGAGTAACCACGGTGATCACATCACCTACCGGCGGGCTCATGCCTGGCACCGCTGCACTGATCAATTTGCACGGCTATACACCTGACCAGATGTACGCGGGCTTTGAAGGAGTTGTTGTGCTTTTCCCAAATACTGGCCGCAGGGGTTTCAATGACCGAAGAACAGAAGAAGACATCAAGAAAGCGTCAGAGAAGTCTTTGAAGCAACTTAATGATGCGTGGGAAAAAGCTGTACAGTACCATAAGCTGGATTCCGTGTCCAGGGGCAAAGGAGTGACTTACTATCCTGAGTTGCAGGCACTGGTGCCAGTGGTAAGAGGCGAAATGACGTTGATGATTGAAGTAAATGCACAGAAGGATATTCAGGCAGCGCTGAAGTGGGTTAAGGAAAAGAAAGTGAAGAAAGTTGTTCTTACCGGCATGTCGGAAGGCTGGCGGGAGGCGGAGAATATTGCAAAAGCAAATATCCCGGTGATCACAGGCCCGGTGATTGCAATTCCATCACGCGAGTATGATCGGTACGATGCGATGTATTCAAATCCTGGAATGATGAAAAGGGCCGGAGTTAAAGTCGCCATTCGCTCACAGGAGGATGGCAACGGCAACTATCGAAACCTCCCCTACCATGCAGGCTTTGCCGTGGCGTATGGTATGAATAAGGAAGATGCCTTGAAAGCCATTACGATTGTACCAGCAGAGATTTTTGGAGTGAGTGATAAACTTGGATCCATCGAGGTGGGCAAGAGCGCCAACCTTTTTGTATGCGATGGCGACATCTTCGAAACAAAAACCCAGGTGAGCCATGTTTTCATTGCTGGGTGGATGATGCCGATGCAGAGCCGCCAGACTCTGTTGTATGACGAGTTTTTGAAACGGGAACCGGGGCTGAGTAAGAATTGAATGGTTCAATTACGAATTAAGAATTACGAAATATGTCGAAGCTTGACAATTCGTAATTCGTAATTTCTAACTTCTAGTTCATTTTTTGAACCCCCGCTGCCTCACAGCTTCGAAGACGACTACCGCCGCTGCTGTGGAGACATTCATGGAATCAATTTCCCCCTGCATGGGAATAATGATATTCGCCATCGAATTCTTTACCCACACGTCGGACAGCCCGGTGGCTTCTGTACCCATCACGATCGCCGTTGGAAGTGTAAAATCCGCTTCACAATAAGGCTTGGAGGCTTTTAGGTAGGTGCAATAAATATTCACTTTGTTTTTCTTCAACCAGGCAATTGCATCATCCGAGGAAGCGGAGGCAATTTGCTTTGTGAATACGCAGCCTAGACTTGAGCGCACCACATTGGGATTGTAAAAATCCGTCTGAGGGTCGCAGATAATCAAGGCATCTACACCCGCGGCATCACTGGTGCGGAGGATGGCACCCAGGTTGCCGGGCTTCTCTA
>JAYWDR010000336.1:0-12813 GCA_043779735.1 Cyclobacteriaceae bacterium
GGAGCCAAATACCGAAAGGAGAAAAGACAAGCCGTTTCCGATGCACAGGAAGAGAAGTTGCTACAAGAACAGGAGGCCTCCAAAACACTGCGAGTCTCCGAGTTTATCTCTGCCAATGACCTGGCTTCCATGATGAATGTGTCTGTAAATGAAGTCATCTCAACCTGTATGGGCCTTGGAATGTTTGTTTCCATTAACCAGCGATTGGATGCAGAAGCAATCACTGTCATTTGTGATGAATTTGGGTATGACGTCCAGTTCATTTCGTCAGAAGAAGAGACAATCGAGAAAGAAGAAGATGAGGTAGACGAGAACCTAAAACCACGCGCCCCTATTGTTACGATCATGGGACACGTTGACCATGGCAAGACATCCTTGCTTGATTACATTCGAAATACGAAAGTTGTGGCTTCCGAGGCCGGTGGTATTACACAACACATTGGGGCATACGATGTCACCACCAAGAGTGGCAAACAAATTGCGTTTCTGGATACACCTGGTCATGAAGCATTTACCGCAATGCGTGCTCGGGGAGCCAAGCTCACCGATGTCGCTATTATTGTAGTGGCTGCAGACGATGATGTAATGCCGCAGACCAAAGAAGCCATCAATCACGCACAGGTAGCAGGTGTCCCTATTGTCATAGCAATCAATAAAGTAGATAAGTCCACTGCCAACCCTGACAAGGTGCGGGAATCGCTTTCCAAGAATAACATTTTGGTAGAAGAGTGGGGTGGCAAATATCAAAGCCAGGAGATCTCGGCCAAGACCGGACAAGGCATTGATGAATTGCTTGAAAAAGTATTATTGGAGTCTGAGATGCTGAATCTCAAGGCTAATCCCGACAAACCGGCCTCCGGCTCCATTATTGAAGCCTCGCTCGACAAAGGCCGAGGGTACGTAGCTACCGTTATGGTACAATCCGGTACTCTTAATGTCGGGGACATCATGGTGACAGGATCCAATTATGGCCGCGTAAAGGCCATGTTTGATGATACGGGCAAGCGATTGACCGTGGCGGGGCCGTCCTCACCTGTGCTGGTCTTAGGGCTGGATGGTGCGCCGCAGGCAGGTGAAAAATTTGCTGTCTACGAAACAGATCGCGAAGCGCGTGAGGTGGCTACGAAACGAGCTCAACTCATTCGTGAACAGAGTATCCGCACTAAGAAACACATCACCCTTGACGAAATCGGAAGGCGTATTGCAATCGGATCGTTCAAACAACTCAATGTGATCGTCAAAGGAGACGTGGATGGATCGGTAGAGGCGCTTTCAGATTCACTCTTGAAGCTCTCCACACCAAAAATCCAAATTGGAATCATTCATAAGGGGGTAGGCCAAATTTCTGAATCGGATGTACTCCTTGCATCAGCCTCCGACGCAGTAATTGTCGGCTTTCAGGTTCGTCCTTCTCCCTCAGCAAGAAGACTTGCTGATAATGAAGAAATCGAAATTCGCCTTTACTCCATTATTTATGATGCCATCAATGACGTGAAAAGCGCCATGGAAGGTATGCTTGAGAAAGAAATGGAAGAAGTTATCGTTGGAAATGCGGAGATCAGAGAGGTATTCAAGATTACCAAATTCGGCACGGTGGCAGGATGTATGGTGACCGATGGATACATCAAGCGGGCAAATCCTATCCGACTCATTCGAGATGGAATCGTGGTATATGCCGGAAAGCTAAATTCACTGAAGCGATTTAAGGACGATGCGAGTGAAGTAAGGTCCGGTTTTGATTGTGGTATGGGTATTGAAAGCTTTGACGATATGCAAGTGGGCGACATTATTGAAAGCTATGAAAACCGCGAAGTGAAGAAAAGCACCTGAGGAATTATGTAACTATAAAAAAAGCCTGATAGAAAAATCTATCAGGTTTTTTAGTTTTAAGACGTATACCTCAGAACTTTACCTCTGGTGCCTTCTCTGCTCCTGCATCAGCTTTGAAATATCCTTTGTCTTTGAATCCAAGAATTGAAGCAAAAATGACTGCTGGGAATCTCCTGCGAGAAACGTTGTATTCATTCACCGTATCATTGAACCGCTGACGCGACACGTTAATACGATTTTCAGTTCCTTCCAGCTGAGCCTGAAGATCAAGAAAATTCTGATTGGCTTTCAGATCTGGATAACTCTCAGCAACCGCCAACAACCTGCCGAGTGCAGAACTCAGTCCGCCTTGTGCTTGTTGAAAAGCAGCGAGATTTTCAGGAGTTAAATTATTAGCATCAATCTTTACCTGGGTGGCTGAGGCACGGGCCTGAATCACTTGCGTCAGAGTCTCCTTTTCGAAATTGGCATAGCCTTTAACCGTATTGACAAGGTTTGGAATAAGATCCGCCCTGCGCTGATAGTCTGATTCTACATTACCCCAAGCCTTGCTCACATTTTCCTCCTTGCTAACAAGCCCGTTGTAGGAACTGAACCCTACCAGCACCAGCAAGCCCAATACGCCAATGATGATCCATTTTGTCATGATAATTGTTTTTCGTTTCCACAAAGATACGGTCAAAATTGAAAGCCACGTAATTCTTATCATTTAGACGGCGGAGAAGGAATTTTATTCACTTGTATAATAACACACCATTCTACTGCAATAAAGCATCGAGCATAATCGGTCCAAAAAATGAAGGGATAGCTATCTGCGCCCCACAGTTCACACCAAAGAATGGAATTATACTCAATGGCGTCGATTTGATAAGCCGATGAACAGCCTCATACTCAGCGTAATCTATTATGAATCAACGAATTATAGCAAAAAGCTCTTGCCAAGCCCTTTCTTATCGCCTTCCAATTTGAAATGCTCCTTCAAATCAGGTAAATCAATATTCTCCGTAGCAGCATAGAAAACACTGTCTAAATAAATAAGACTACCTATCGACGCATTGACCTTGAGCCATGCCATATAATTTTTCTTTCGCAGCGTCTGTCAGGAAATTTCTATTCTTTAGGATAAACAAATAAGTACATTGATAAGTTATCGTCATGCGCTCTGAGCGAAAAATGCCTTTGGGGGAATTGTGTTTCGAATGGTAAATACCAATCTGCCGCCTGTCTCGGTCGGATTTATGGCCAAATGCACTACAATGGATGGAATATCCTCCTCCCGGAGTTCAGCTAAACTCACTTAACTCTAGCCATGAGCAGGCTCAATACAGCTCAATTCTGAATAAACTAAACTTGGGTAAATCTCCAACTAGTGAAATTGGCTGAAGTCCCATCTTCTGCTTCAGGGCCTAAAACCGCTATAACGGAATTTTGATGTGAGCCTCAGGTCCGGAAAATTTCTTGACAAAGAAGAGATTCTTACTGTAAATATTGTCACTATTCGTCGCTTCCTGAATTTTATTCAACATGTACTACAATATCCATGAAGCCTATCAACAACATGCACAGAAAAACATTCAGCTATCAATTGAATCATTGCGATGCAATACTCAATTGACGTACAGCACGAGTCCTTTCAAATACTCTCCTTCCGGATGATAGACCGAAACAGGATGATCAGCAGGGTGCGAGAGATGGTGCAATACTTTAATTTCACGACCACTCTGAATGGCGGACGATACTACGGTATCATAAAATAATTGCCGATCCACCACCTGTGAACAAGAAAAAGTGAAAATGATTCCTCCGGGTTTGATCACCCGCATGGCTTCTGCATTCAATCTCTGATAACCCTTCATGGCCTGATGTCTTGCATCCTTATGTTTAGCAAATGCCGGGGGATCAAGAATGATAATATCGTATTGGGACTCCATGCCTGCTTGCTTATCTGGAATGTCAGCCAGAAAATCGAATGTGTCTGAAATAAAACTCTTGTGCACAGTTGCATCAAAGCCATTCAACTCAATATTTTTCTTTGTAAGTTCTACTGCTTTTTCAGACGCATCAACCGAGTGGACCAACTCCGCGCCGGCGTTCAGCGCGTACACTGTAAAGCCCCCTGTATAGCAGAAAGTGTTAAGAATCTTAGCCCCCTCCGACATTTCACTCAGCAGTTTCCGGTTTTCACGCTGATCAAGGAAAAAGCCCGTTTTCTGGCCTTCTTCCCAGTCTACATAGAATTTATTGCCATGCTCCATAGCCACGTGGGGCAAAACACTCATGCCCTGCAGGTACTCATTGGCAGCCTTTCCGGGGGACACGCTGAGGCTTTTATAGAAAACGGACTGCACATTCAAGAGTGCTCCCAGCAAGGCTTCCGCTATCAAATGCCTGTCCTTGTGAAACCCGGCACTGTGAGCCTGCATTACCGCTACACCGTTGTATACATCAATAATCAATCCTGGCAACCCGTCCCCTTCCCCATTCACAAGCCTGTAGCAATTAGTAAATTCATTGATAACCTTCGTGGCCACGCGTTGATTAAACGCGTTCATAATTTTAGTGATATAGACTTCCTCGCCAGGCTGTTCCTTTGAAAAGGTAATCAGCCGTACAGAGATAGTGCCTTGCTGGTAATGGCCAAAGCCAAGCGTATTCTTTGAGGCATCTTGAACCTTTACCCAATCACCATCGGCAGGAGTCCCTTCCACAGAATGGATGGCCCCGGAAAAAATCCAAGGGTGGAAACGCCTCGAAGATGCTTCTCTGCCTTTTTTTAGAATGACGAGTGCTTGTATTTTCATGTTCTTCCCTAAATTAACGCCATATTTCAACATTTTATGCCAATAGGCCAAACTCCAGAGCGGCCACAACCTATTCTCGAATCAACCTTGTAAGGCAATTATTACAAAAAACAAAAAGTAAATATTCTATGAAACCTGTTTTACTGCTTTGTTTACTCTTTTTCTTCTGCGGGTGTGGGAAAGAAGCGGCAACTGATCGACCAACTTCCACAGCAATCACAGAACCTGAAGGCATCAGGATAGAATTTCCTGACACACCGGGTTTGGTGAGAACAGAGATGAGAAATGCATCTGACAAAATTGTGTCAACCGGCTATTTGCTGAATGGAAAGAAAGAGGGCTCGTGGCTGGCTTATGGTCAGACAGGATTGATACAAACAATTACGACCTACGTCGATGACAAGAAGGAGGGATTGTTTATGGAGTTTAATTATAACAACCAGTTGGTTAAACAATACTTTTATCACAATGATTTGCGCCATGGTGAGTATAAAGAGTTTGAAAATGCCAACCCAAAGGAACTACGGTACTATGAAAAAGGTAAACAGGAAGGCATCGCACGACTCTTTTACGAAACCGGCAAGATGATGGAAGAGAGCTATTACAAGGGAGGTCTCCGGGATGGCATTTCCAAATGGTACGACAAAGAAGGAAAACTCACCATTGAGTATGTATACAAAAAAGGCGAATTGGTCAAGAAATAGAAGATTTTTAGAAGCCAACTCTGAACCTAAGGGCCCAATAATTCGTATGTACACTACCCTGTAACATTGTCAGGAGAAGACGTGGATCCGAGGTGAAACAGCACCACAAACTTTATTTGGCACAATTTTTCATGGAGAAAATCCGTTCGAAATCATGGTAAAAACTTTTTAACAGAAAGAATATGAAGCGTTTTGGATCTCTTTTACTAGCCGCCATACTTGGCAGTGCAATCACACTATTATCCACTCAATGGTTTGGCTCCAAAAACCAAGGAGTCATCATTGAACATGTCGCCAGCATCCCATCTTCGCAGGTTGGCTATCATGTCAATGAAAACGGGGAAGTTGTTCCCCTGGATTTTACAACTATAGCCGAAAAGGTAACGAAGGCTGTGGTACACATTCGATCAACTTCAGGTGGGCAGACTGTTTATCGTGATCGCACACCCGACAAGAATGATCCTCTTCAATTTTTCTTTGGTCCGAATGGTCCCCCTCAGCAGGGTCCAAGCCAAAGCAGCGGAAGTGGTGTCATCATCAATGCAGACGGGTACATCGTAACCAACAACCATGTTGTGCAAGGAGCTGATGTTGTTGACGTGACCTTATCTGACAACCGGACCTTCAAGGCTGAGGTAATCGGAACAGACGCTGACACTGACCTCGCTGTGATAAAAATTAGTCAGAAGGAATTACCGTTTCTTTCTTTTGTAAACTCAGATAATTCAAAAGTAGGTGAGTGGGTATTGGCCGTCGGCAATCCGTTCAACCTTAACTCAACAGTAACCGCTGGCATTATAAGTGCAAAAGGGAGGAACATTAACATAATAAATAGCCGCAACTCCAACGATCCACAGGCCGGAAGTACGGCCATCGAATCATTTATCCAAACCGATGCGGCCATCAATCCCGGTAACAGCGGTGGGGCACTGGTGAATCTCAGCGGAGGACTTCTTGGCATTAATACTGCCATTGCCAGCCCTACGGGTGTTTATTCGGGCTACGGGTTTGCTGTTCCTGCCAACATTGTAAGCAAAATTGTTGAAGACCTATTGGCCTATGGAACCGTGCAACGCGGTTGGCTTGGCATCCAGGTGCAAACCGTTGACAGCGACCTTGCAAAACTGGAAGACCTTGGAGTGACTGAGGGAGCCTACGTGATTGGCTTTGGTGACATGGAAGATATGAGCGCCGCCAAGGAATCAGGTCTTCAAAAAGGCGACGTTATCATCAAGCTGGATAACACTCAAATCAAAACAAATTCTGCTTTGATTGAATACATTGGCCTGCGGCACCCTGGTGACAAAGTCAATGTGACAGTGAATCGGAAAGGCACATTGAAATCATTCGCAGTGACTCTGAAGAATCGGAATGGTAAATATGGTACGATGAAGCGTGAAGAGAAAGATGCCGTGTCATCCCTTGGTATCCTTCTGGAAGATGTTGACAGCAAAGTCATGAAACGGCTTGATCTGACCCACGGAGTTAGGGTGAAGTCACTCGAGGCTGGTAAGGTAGCTCGCTACACCGATATGCATGAGGGGTTCATTATCACACATGTCGATAACAAAGCAGTCAAAACCGCGAAGGAAGTAAATGATATCTTGAAGAGTAAGAAGGCCGGTGACCTAGTCACGTTCTCAGGGGTATATGAAGATTATCCAAGAGAATATATCTATGCAGTAAGAATTTAAATTGTTCGAAATGAGAAGATTGTTTAAGAAAGGCGAACGCGTTCGCAGCAAGATTGATGGTAAAGTGATGGAAGTACTTAAATATTTCAAGCGAAATCTTGTAGAGGTAAAGTGGTTCGACCTGCAGTCCAAGGAAGTGCATACCAACAAAGTAAAAGAAGACAAGTTGTCAAAGGCGGCGTAGGGAGTTGTGGTAAATTGGCTGTTGGCTTTGGCTCTAAGCCGGAGGTGCTGGGAGCGGAACAAACTGCTAACTTTGCGGTTAGTGGTTTAAACAAGTCTTATCAAAAAGTTCCAAATCCCTGCCTATTACAGATCCTCCATCACCGGAAGGATTAAAGAGTCGCGCCGGCTAAAGGACCTTCGTAAGCAGGATTTTTCTCCCACCATCCTGGATTTCGGGCCCGTTCAGTTCATCATTGCGCGGCACTTCGGTTTTTGCTATGGTGTAGAAAATGCCATTGAAATCAGCTACCGCGCATTGGAAGAAAATCCTGACAAGAGGGTATACCTCTTGAGCCAGATGATCCACAATCCCGAAGTGAACAGCGACTTGCTCGACCGCGGTATCAAATTTATTATGGACACCGATGGTTCCCAGTTCATTGCCTGGGACAAAATTACGAAAGATGATGTAGTGATCATCCCGG
Organism: Cyclobacteriaceae bacterium; assembly: GCA_043779735.1. Taxonomy (GTDB): domain Bacteria; phylum Bacteroidota; class Bacteroidia; order Cytophagales; family Cyclobacteriaceae; genus ELB16-189. Next base: position 7,680 of record JAYWDR010000336.1, read on the forward strand.
CCTTCGGAACAACACTTGAAATTGAAAACCTCTTATCTAACCAAGGTGTGCAGGTGGAGCAGTACAACACAACTTGTCCGTTTGTAGAAAAAGTTTGGAACCGTGCCGAGAGACTCGGGAGCGAGGATTTTACCATTATTATCCATGGCAAACCCAACCATGAAGAGACCCGTGCCACTTTTTCGCATAGCGCTGGTAATGGTCAGACGGTGATCATACGCAATATGGATGAAGCGATACGGCTCGGGAACTACATTCTTGGCAGTAAACCAAAAGCCGACTTTTTTGAAGAGTTTACCGGAAAATATTCAGCTGGATTTAAGCCTGACCTTCATCTGAAAAAAGTGGGGGTCGTCAATCAGACCACCATGCTTGCAGCAGAGACTCAGGCCATTGCCGATTTTCTCCGGCAGTTGATGATTCAGAGATATGGTGAGTCGTCAATCAAGGAGCACTTCGCCGATACCCGCGACACACTATGCTACGCCACCAATGACAACCAGAATGCCACCTATGAGTTGTTAAAGGTTGAAGCTGAACTTGCCATGGTAGTAGGAGGTTATAACAGCTCCAACACATCTCATATTGTCGCCCTCTGCGAACAAAATTTCTCTACGTATTTTATCAATTCAGAGCACGAGATTTGTTCACGGGAAGAAATTCATCACTTTGATTATCCAACGAAAGAAAAAAGGATCACGTACCGCTTTCTTCCGGATCAGCTACCAATCCGTATTATTCTCACCAGCGGCGCTTCCTGCCCGGATACGGTGGTGGACAGGGTGATGTTGAAATTATTGGGATATTTTGAGGCTACGAGGACCGTGGAGGAAGTTCTGGAGCTTTTTTGAAAATTCCTGCTAGTACTCCAGGAGCTATTATCAACAAGCCTATTGGACCCGTTCTACCCTGGATGTTTGTATACTTCTTTATGGCTTCACAGAGGTGAAGGTGATGCTACATGTTCAAATACTTCATCAGCATGTCCAATCGTTCCTTGCTGTCGTCCTCACGGGGAGATTCCTGGTAGCGGCCAATGACCCGATAGCCAAACCGTTCGAGGGTAGCCACAATGCGTGAGAGGTCCAGTTGATTAATTTTCAGGGTAAGCTTGATCTTTCCATTATCCAATGGATCCTCCATCATCGTACTGCTGATTACTTTGGCCTTATTCTCTTCCACATAGCGACTGATTTCCGAAAGGGAATAATCAATCAAATCCATTGATAGCACCAGAATACCCCCTGGCATTTGAACGGAGGCCGTCTGTGCAAAGGAGGCCATAATGTCTTGTATGGTGATGAGTCCCACATAGAGGCCTTCCTCATTCAAGACTGCCACAATGTTGAGCTTTTGTTCTCCCGCTATCCTGAGGATATCAAAAAAATGAGAATCAAGGCCTACTGCACAATCCTTACCCACTAAATCAAAGTCTCCAAGGCTTTTTTCAATATCGTTTGACTCGAGAATAATTTCCTCTGAAATAAAACCCAATAGTCGGCCCTCATTTACCACCGGCAAGTGGTTGCAGCGAAATTCCTCCATCCACACAACGGCCTTGTGAGCATCATCCGTCACTTTTAATGGCGGCACCATGTGATTGATAAGTTCTTCTGCGATCATACTTCTTACGCTGCGTGCTTGGTCAAGAATTCATCTACAATTTTATTAAAATTATCAGGGTGCTCCATCATTGGTGCATGGCAACATTTATCGATAAACTTCAGCTCTGAATTTGGGATCAGTCGATTAAATTCGTAGCCTACTGCAGGCGGTGTAATAGTATCATTTAATCCCCAAACCAGCAGTGTGGGAACCTTGATTTTATGTAAATCATTTGCCAGGTTATTTCTCTGTGCTGATTTAGCAATCGCCACGATGCGCATGCACTTGGGAATGCTCTTGGTAGTTTCAAACACTTCGTCAATCAATTCCTTTGAGGCAACGGCTGGATCATAAAATGTGTAAGCCACTTTTTCTCTCACGTAATCATAGCTCCCTCTTCTTGGGTACGATCCCCCCATGGTATTCTCAAATAATCCTGAACTGCCTGTCAGCAGCAACTTATCTACTTTAGCTTCATTGTGCAAAGTGTACAGCAAGCCCACGTGTCCGCCAAGTGAATTGCCTAAAATGATCATGTGATCAAGCTGCTTCATTGTAACAAAATCCTCGACGAATTTTTGCAATCCTTCCAAGCCGGCCTCTTTTATCGGCATTTCATAAATTGGCAACATCGGTATTACGACCCGAAATTGTTTAGAGAACAGATTGACTACGCCTTCCCAGTTGCTGAGGGCCCCAAACAGCCCGTGCAAGAGCATAAGCACTTGCCCCTTGCCTTCGTCCACGTACTTGTAACTGTTTCCCTCTTTAACGTTGAGGCCCATTTGTCTGATATTTTCTATGATAAGTAAGCGAAAAATATCTGTAGTTAGAATTTCCGGAAAATTTCCTTGAAAACCGGTAAAAATCCACCGAGCCATTCGGCAGTACTGGGGGCCAGTGTTGCCGTGAATGGATATATCCATGATCCCTCTGTCCACTCCGTTCTCGGTGAGAATTTTAATGAATCCATAATCCAAATAACAATGCTCAATAAGAAAAGGGTCTTAAAAGCGCCTAGCGCTCCCCCCATGGTCTGGTCCACGGTGCCAAGAAAAGTCTTGTCGATGGAGTCCTTCACCAACTTACCCAACAATCGTACCAGTACCACAATGATAATGAATATGATAACGAACGAAATATAAGGCAACGTATTCTTGTCAGCGTTGAACTTTTCCTGGAGCAGAATCATCCCTTCCCCCATTAATTTGAATCCTGCCAATACACCAAGCAAAATGGCAACCAGCGAAATGAGTTCCATAAGAAATCCCTGCTTATAGCCGCTCCATGCTCCAAGCAAGACAAGAACCACGAGTACAATGTCTGCTATGCTCAAGGGGCAAGAAGTTTTTTTACTGCCTCAGAAATCATTTTCCCATCTGCCTTGCCCGCCAGTGACTTAGTGGCTGTGCTCATTACCTTTCCCATGTCCTGAGGGCCCTTAGCGCCTACCTGGGCAATAATGGCTTTGAGCTCAGTGGTAACTTCAGCTTCTGAAAGTTGCTTCGGCAAGTAACGGCTTATAATTTCCAACTGTAGATTCTCCCGCTGCGCCAAATCCTGTCTTCCTTCCTTTTGAAAAATCTCTGCAGACTCCTTTCGCTGCTTGGCGGCCTTCATTAATAATTTGTTCTCAATGTCGGAGGCGAGATCTACGCTTCCTCCCTTTTCAGTTTCAGCTAGAAGGATCATGGACTTGATGCTCCTGAGTGCCTCAAGTTCCTCTTTGTTCCTTGCGAGCATCGCCTTTTTGATGTCGTTGTCGATGATAGTTTTCAGTGACATGATTTTGTATTTTCGCATCAAAGTTATCGAACGAAATACATCAATAACAAATGACGCGCCTGAGTGTCAATATCAACAAGATTGCAACCCTCCGCAATGCCCGCGGGGCCAACAATCCCGACGTAATCAAAACCGCCCTGGATTGTGAGCGTTTCGGCGCCCAGGGCATAACTGTGCATCCCAGGCCTGACGAACGACACATTCGGTACAGTGACGTTATGCTGCTAAAAGATGTTGTAACCACCGAATTCAATATCGAAGGCTATCCTGATGAGCGTTACATGAAAATAATTCGTGAGGTGAAGCCAACCCAGGCCACCCTCGTTCCTGATCCTCCCGGGGCGATTACCTCCAACGCTGGCTGGGATACAATAAAGCATGAATCTTTTCTAAAAAAAACTATTACTGAGCTTAAGGCCCTTGGTGTGCGGGTATCGGTATTTATTGATCCTACCATAAAGATGGTGCAAGGAGCCGCACGGATCGGAAGTGATAGAATTGAACTATATACAGAACCTTACGCCTCCGGCTATCATAAGAACAGGTCAAAGGCCATTGAGCCCTATGTGGAGGCTGCCCAGGTTGCACATTCACTTGGTCTTGGGATCAATGCGGGCCATGATCTGGACCTTCATAACCTTCGCTTCCTCAAGCAATCAATTCTCAACATTGACGAGGTGTCAATAGGTCACGCCCTGGTTTGTGATGCCCTGTATTTTGGACTTGAGAACACCATTCAGCTATACTTGCGGGAGCTTACATGATCCTTTCTTAAATTGAAAATGGAAGAAAAAGATTCTTCAACTGGAAAAAGAAAGTGGTATAAGCGACTAGCGCTGGCATCCCTGCTTCTTTTTGCCATATTCTGGTCGTTAGGCCCATTTTTCTTTTGGATCCTGTTCGGTTTTTCCAGTGCCTTCGTCTTCCTCGCCTTCTATTCTTCCGACATAAAGGTTTCAATTTTCACCCGCACACTCCCTCCCGATAACCCATACAGGTCCTATCAGTCCAGGCCTGCGGTTACAACGCAGCAAGACCCGGTTAGTATAATGCGGAAGGTTGTCCCCATGTCCATCATCATTATCGGTGGTATGGCTGCCCTGCTCGTCGTGGCCGGCATTTTTTCAACTAAAAACACCGTCACACCAAACAATGAGAGCGACACTACCTCAGAATCTACAAAAGTTGAGATTTCAGAGCCGGTACAAAGTGATAAAGAGACCCTCTATGTCGATAAAGGAAATGCTTTCTTTAGCGAGATAAAATACGATTCGGCGCTGTGGTATTATGAAAAGGTGTTGGTCCTCAATCCGGAAAATAAATATGCTATCTATAATAAGGCCCTCGTCTTTTTCATGAAGAAAGATTTTTGGAAATCTATTGGCATCATAAGAACATGTTTGAGGGCCCATCCTGATTACAACGAGGGGTTGTGGCTACTGGGGGATGATTTCTATGAACTAAACTACTATGACTCTGCTATAGCAAATCTTGAGAAGGCCTACAGGAATGACTACACCGCCCCAGACTTTCTAGAGCTCATGGGCGATGTGTACCTGAAAAAAAACAATACGTTGAAAGCAATAGAGCTCTACAAAAAGGTGATTGAACAAGATCCCACGAAATCTGAAGTCTATCGGTACTTGGCAGGCCTGGACCCGAGCAACGCTGATTGGTACCGTAAAAAAGCAGATTCTATAGATAAGTCCATCAAATAAATTGGATGACAAAAGGCTACAATCGC
>JAYWDR010000337.1:0-4698 GCA_043779735.1 Cyclobacteriaceae bacterium
GAAGACCGGCAGTTGATGTCTGGTATCACCGAAGATGTTGAAGAAGATGATACAGTCTGGAAAAACACGAGAGCCCGCTTGCCGTGGTTGCTGATAGGCATTTTTGGCGGCATGCTTTCGGCACGCTTTATGGGCTTATTTGAAGCGCAGTTGGCGCGCGTTACAGCTATCGCGTTTTTTGTCCCGTTGATTCAGGCTACAGGCGGCAACGTGGGCATTCAATCCTCCGCGCTGGTAGTCCAGAGCCTCGCCAGTGGCGGCTTTGTCAATGAAGGGCTCTTGCAACGATTGACGAAGGTCCTGTTTGTGGCATTGTTGAACGGTTTTTTCTTGTCCATACTCGTGTTCGGCGCCAACTGGTTACTCTTCGGGAATCAACAACTTTCTTTTGTCGTTTCAATCGCCTTGTTCAGCGTGGTGGTGTTTGCTTCACTCATTGGCACCATTACGCCATTGATTTTGAACCGGTTTGGATTTAATCCGGCTGTAGCGTCGGGCCCGTTTATAACCACGATCAATGATTTGCTGGGACTCACGGTCTATTTTGTTACCATCCACCTGATGTTGTAAGGAGATTAATACTCCTTCAAAACTCATGTAAGGTTCTTTCTAAGATTGCCTGATTTTCGCGTTGGTATATTTTACTTTTGACAAAACGGACAGTAAGGATGATTTTCATGAAGCGATATACCTGGAAAAAATTAAACGTCAGTCTCATTGACCAGATAAATCATATTGTTGAAAAACCGCTATTGACATCCTCCATTGTGTTGCTGTTCGTGACAGTGATCGTGGTAGGGCTGAGTTTTCAATACTACATGCGGGACTTCGATGGGTTTTGGGGACAGATTCTTGCGGAAGCTCATGGGATGATATTTGACATCGCCATCATCGGTATTTTGTTATTCTGGCTTAATCAAAATGGAGAGATCCGACAACGAATTCGTACCTACAAGGACGAAATTGATGATTTTCGCATGTTGGAATCCGAGCAGGCGGCCTTCAGGATGGTGGGAAATATTAAGCGTCTCAATCGCCATAAAATCCATGAGATCAATTTAGTCAACTGCTACCTGGCCCGCACTTTCCTGAATTATATAAACCTCAAGGGTTCTAACTTGAATTCAGTCAACTTGTCAAACGCTTCGCTCCTGGAGACCAACCTTGAGAACACACGACTCAACCAAACGAACTTTGAAAATGCCAATCTCAACCAGGCAAATCTGAAAGGTGCCTATGCCAGCGGTGCCAATTTCAAAGATGCTTTCCTCATCAAGGCACAATTTGATAATGCATTTTTGATCAAGGCTAACTTTACCAATGCGTACTTGATGGAAGCAAACCTCCAAAACTGTTATCTCATGGGAGCGGATTTTGAGAATGCGAGCCTGTATAAAGCTGATTTTCGAGGAGCCAAGGGACTGACAATTGATCAGCTTGCCAAAGCTAAAACGCTTTATTTGGCAAAGTTTGACGAAGAATTGCTGCAACAAGTAAAGGAGTTGGCGCCTGAATTGGTAGAAGTATAAGGAGCACGTTGAACCAAATAGGAAATGTTTGTACTTGCGCGAAGGCTTAGCTAGTTAACAATAGGATAGTCAAGATAAGTTCGCTGGTATTCTACCGGACCGAGCAATAGTTTCATAGGCACATCCTATTGATAAAGCAGGTGAAATCTAAGGACACGGTCGCCAGCAGAAGCAAAATGTTCTCCCCGCAACCCGACAGCGGTTTTGATGCATTCTGAATGGACTTTTGTTGCACATGTGTGAAAAAATGACTTACCTTTGTTATAGCAACAACGGTTTCGGCAACGAAGCCGTTGTTGCTTTTTTAACTCCACCATCAGGACTCACCAGCGAGTGGAGACTACTATCAGTTAAGTAATTGAGGAGTTTATGGCCAAGAGCATATCCTACTACACCAAGGAAGGATTGGAGAAGATGAAGACAGAACTCAGCTGGCTGAAGTCCAAGGGCCGTGCTGACATCGCCAAGCAAATTGCCGAAGCGCGTGACAAAGGTGACTTGAGCGAGAATGCAGAGTACGATGCGGCCAAAGACGCTCAAGGTCATCTGGAAGCTAAGATTGCACAGCTTGGAGAGTTGGTGTCGAATGCGCGCCTCGCTGACGAAAGTAAATTGACGACAACTTCCATTTCCATTCTTTCAAAAGTGACTATCAAGAATAAAAAGAATGGGGCCAGTGTTACCTATATGCTCGTGTCGGAGGAAGAGGCTGATTTGAAAGCAGGAAAGATATCAACGCAGTCGCCAATTGGAAAAGGACTTCTTGGCAAAAAGAAGGGCGACATAGCAAAGATAAAGACTCCTGCAGGAGATCTTGAATTTGAGATCGTGAACATTGCAATCTGATGGCTTCCGTCTTTACAAAAATCATAAACAGGGAGATACCGGCACACATTGTAGCAGAGGACGAAAACTACCTCGCCTTTCTGGACATTATGCCTCTTACATCAGGACATACACTGGCTATTCCTAAGAAGGAAGTGGATTACATCTTCGACCTGGATAACGCTACACTATCAGGACTCCATCTTTTTGCGAAGAAAGTGGCAGTGGCGGTTAAGAAAGCCACGGGCTGCAAACGTGTGGGAGTTGCGGTGTTGGGTATGGAAGTGCCGCACGCACATATTCATCTGGTGCCAATGAATGCTATGCGGGACATGAATTTCTCAAACCCCAAACTGAAGCCCACCCCCGAAGAGTTGTCCGCGATGGCAGCTGCCATTCGGAATTCTTTTTGATTTCTATGCAGATCGTCAGGCCTACTTTGCTATTGGACGAAGTCAAATGCAAGGCTAACATTCATTTTATTGTCGAGAAAGCCAGGATGGCCGGTGTTTCTTTGCGTCCGCATTTTAAAACGCATCAGTCCATTGAGATAGCACGCTGGTTCAGGGAAGAAGGGATCAGCACATGTACGGTGTCATCGATCAGGATGGCAACCTATTTTGCGGCCGACGGCTGGCACGACATTACTGTAGCTTTTCCGCTGAATTATCTGGAGGCAGAAGAAATTAACCGATTGGCTTCTTTCTGCAAGCTCAATCTGCTGCTGGTTTCAAAAGAAGCTGCTGAAAAACTAACCAAGCAATTAATCCAGCCTGTAAATTGCCTCATCGAAATCGACACGGGTTATCACCGTACGGGACTTCTTCCTTCGGATTATGCCGAAATTGATAAAATCCTTTCAGTCATATCCTCTCATCCGTTGCTAACGTTCAAAGGCTTTCTAACTCACGCTGGCCACAGCTACGCGTGCCGCTCTGTTTCCGACATTTTAGAAATCCATAAAGAAACAATAGGTCTCATGAAGAAGGTGGGCGACCATTATCGAAGCAAGTTCCCTGGACTTATGTTATCTGTAGGGGATACTCCAACGTGCAGCGTTGCCTCTAACTTTGATGGCATCGATGAAATACGGCCGGGCAACTTTGTGTTTTACGATGTAATGCAAAACGTGATAGGCGCCTGCACAAAAGGCCAGATTGCCATTGCCATGGCCTGCCCAGTGGTTGACATCCATGGAGATCGGCAGGAAGTTATTGTTCACGGCGGCGCCGTTCATTTTTCCAAAGATTTTCTGAAAAGGGAAGACGGAACGGTCACCTACGGCGAAGTGGTGAAACTAACGTCAACAGGATGGGAACTACCTGCTTTGAACGGCTTTGTCAAATCACTGTCCCAGGAGCACGGCATTCTTCACCTGACGGATGAAGAGATTTTGAAAATCAATGTTGGAGATGTGTTGGGAATTCTTCCAGTGCATTCCTGCCTGACGGCGGATGTGATGGGGGAGTACTACACCCTAGAGGGGAAAAGCATTGCATTGATGCCGAAAGTCTAGACCAAATCGAGGATGACTTTGGCAAGATATCACAATGACCTACAAAAGTAAATATTGCTTGCGTGGATCAAAAGCTCATTAAATCTTTAGGTTCGATTTGAGAGCCTTAGCGATTGCCCTTTATGATTGTTTTCATGGTAACATTACAGTAAACCAGGATTTTTGTATTGAAATTGCACAATGGAACCTCTACATTAATTTGTTTACGTGTTTGAATGAGTGCTTGATAGATCCATCTTGATATGAAATTGGCTCTCGTTACCTTTTTTTCATATAGTTAGTCTGTGCATGGTAAGTGCACAGACTGTAAATGATGAGCATTTTAGGAAACTGAACGAGTTCATCAAAGCCAATGAGCCAGAGGATTCTAAATTCTTGCAACGACTTTACGAACATTTCTATTCTTCTGTTTCTTGCCTTAAGTGTTCGGAATCAGAAAGGAGCAGATTGGCAATCGAAGGGTCCATGAACTACCTCCTCAAGAGGCGTAAAATCTCTGAAGACCTGCTAAGAATGGCCCAGGCCGGGAAGCTGAATCGCGAGAAATTAGATTCAACAAGGAATGCTCTTTCAAAAAAGTACGCTATTCCAAAATTGGATTTTGTTAATGACTACAATGATAAAAAAATCAAGGAAATCCTAAAGATTATGACGCCAGCAGTCAAAGAAAACTAATATCCACATTCAGCGGATACCGCATGAGGTGGTCCAGCGCGTCTTGGACTGTCATCCCTTCGAAAAGAACTTTATAAAGTGTATCGGTGATCAGCGGCCTCACTTTGTAATAGTCTCCGCACTTCTTCGCGATGCGAATAGTATTCACGCCCT
>JAYWDR010000338.1:0-12800 GCA_043779735.1 Cyclobacteriaceae bacterium
TCGTTTGCAGACTCTTTGTGTCCAACGGCTGGGCCATCAGCGTTTGTTCGCGCGCGAAAAGAAGATGGCCGTTGGCATAGTCAACGCTTGAGCCTGAATTGGCGAGAAGTCGTGGAATGAAGGTTGTATCTAACGAACCTAAAAAGATGGCGTCCCCTTCGCCAACGCCGCCGCCCGTTGTTGTCCGCCCAGTGTATAAATAATGCTCGCCGTCCGGCAAAAAGTATGGCCAGCGATGGCTCGTCTGATTGCGGCTTGAATCGAGCTGGGTAATGGTCACAGGCAATCCGCCGGCAGCAGCGACGCGGGAAAGTGGAAAAGTACCACCCGATGGACAAAAAACGATTGTCCCCTTATCGTTCCAGGTGCCGCCGCGACCCGACGCCGCATCGCACAGGGTCTGCGGAGGACCGCCTGAAGCCTCGATCTTCTTGAGCTTCCCGCCGGCAAAGAACCCGATGAAACGGCTGTCAGGCGACCAGAAGGGAAATGAAGCCTCTTCGGTGCCGTTGAGCGCCTGGCCTGTGAGGGCATTGAGAGGTCGCACCCACAAGAGCGTTTTCCCTGCAGAGTCTCTCGCCACGAATGCCAGGAGGCGGCCATCGGGCGATAGGGCGATGTGCCCGCCAAATGATGTGCTGAAGCTCGCTTTCTCAGGCGGCGGAATGATCGACCGGTACGTCCGTTGGTCTTGAGCTGTCTCAGAAAAATGGAAAATAGCCAGGGCGACGAAAGCCAGGAGCGATGCTGCCGACATAAGATTGAAACCGAAAAGTGATTTAAGCTCAGGAATTTTAAAATTCCATTTCCTTCTTGCACTTGGCTCCCGGACCACCTGAACAGGTTCTCTTTTTGTTTCTGAGCTTCCCGCAGGAGAAGGACTTTCTTCCACTCCCTTCAGACCGGCAATTATATCCTGTATGGCGTTAGCCGTTTTGTTGACCTGGTCGCGATAAACCGTTTGCCCCGGACCCTTCGCCGACTCATCATCTTTGGGACGAAGCGGCCGGTTCACGCCGGCGGACTGAAAGGTAAAGTCAATGGCGCGGAGGGGTCCCTGGAGTTCGGTCTCGAGCAACTTCTTATCACGGGCATCAAGTTCATGAATGCGTATCGGCAGCGCCCGGCTGGCGGTGTTGCCGTTGGGCAGGCGGATCTTGAGGCCATAGGAATCTGCCGCTGCGGTTTTCAGAAAGGCAAGGAGCTCATCATTCCACGCAAAACTTTTTGGGTCGCAATAGGTCTTGGAGATAATAGGAATAAAGATGAGGCACTTTAATTTCTCTTTGAGCGAGCTGTCCACATCATGGGTTTCCAGCAAACCATCATGCGGATTCTCATCGAAGTAGATGGAGATGTCTTCTTTGAATGTTGCTTCGAGTTCCGTTTTAAGCGCGCTTACAAACTCCGTTACCCAGCGGTCGCCTTTATTATCCTTCTGGCGGTAGGAAATAAAAATGTCGTACTCGTAACCGGGGAGCAGGGAGGGCATTGTCAAATATACGAATCGTTGTTGGTTGTTCGACTTCTCCGTGAACCTCTGCTAATTTCTTTGTGTAACTCTGTGAAATAGCTATTACACGGAGTTGCACGGAGGTATCGCGGAGTTACACAGAGAAATTCAGAGTTTCAAAGACCATCTCTTCCAAACTGATCTTCCTTCGCCATCCTGTTAAAGGCAACAAATTCATGCTGCCAGGCAAAGCTCTTCGTATCACAATAGGTTTGGGGGATGATGGGTATGAAGATGAGGCACTTCAGTTTGACTTCCAGACTCTTGTCTACGTTGTGGGTTTCGAGTAAACCGTCGTGGGGGTTGGAATCAAAGTAGACGGAGACGGGGTCTTTGAGGTGGCGGCCAGTTCTGCTTGTAGGGCTTTGACAAATTCAGTTACCCAGCCAGAACGGTTATCGTTGTGGCGATAGCTGATAAATAGGTCGTATTCGAAGTTGGATATTAATGAAGACACCTTAGGGCATCTCTAAAAACCTTGTCTTTTATGGCCTCAACCCGTCACCCTTCTCCGGAAGAGAAGGGTACAAAGAGTTTTTAGAGGTGCCCCTTATTGATTTTGATTGATGTTTACTCCCGCTTGGCTAAATCGCCTGGCAAAGTTTGGCGTTGCCGAAAGATCGAAAGGAAGATTTTTTGGTGAATGGAGGTAACTAAATAAGAGTATGTGATGCATCACCAGGCTCTTATCCAGCTTATTTGCTTCTCTATTGGCCTCCTCTCTTCCATACGCTGCTTCGATCCCGTACAAGGTGTAGTCAACCCTGTTATCATTATCCATTAGTTGTTTTGTCTCCTTTAATTTTCCACTTTGGGCAAAAAGCATTGCTAATATGGAATGATAAGATGAAACCTTAGTACTATCCAGCTTCATTATTAGAGTATATGCTTCATCGAACTTTTTTAATCGATACAAGCTGAATAGTTTGTTATGATTTAATCTGGTATCCTCATTTAAGGTATTCATCGAGTCGATGCTTTCAATAGCGCGCGTATAATTATTCGAAAACATGAAAGCCTCGCTAATCTCCCTTTTCCTATTGCCATTCAGAGGGTCCTTTTTTAGAATTGCCTTGCTGATCCCGGCAATTTGCTGGCCATACCCAAGACATGTAAGGAGGGCTGATAGGTTGTAGGGTTGATAGCTAAATAATTGGACTGCCTCTGGACTTTTCAACACCCGTTCAATAATAGGTCTTATAGAAGACCAATCGTTGGAATACATTATTGAATAAAGTCTATAATAATCCTTTCCAATTTCTGACTTTGATTTATCGATTGCGTTTTCTATGCTCTCTCTCATCAGTTTATAGGCCTGTGCATCGGTAATTGTATCGTTGTATACTGTTTTCTCGTTTTTACCCAAGTAGTGAAAATAGAAATCACCTTTATACAAATACGGATTAATAAAATCGGGATCGAAACGAATGGCATCATCGAAATTGAGATTGGCCCTTTTCAAGTAAGGCAGCATCTCATTCCTTTTTACATGGCCTTCATTAAAAATTCCTTGTCCTTTCAAAAAGGCCATGAATGCTTCGGGATTGTTTGTGCCCGCCCGCTGCATATGTTCCACTGCTTTTGGGTCCAGGGATATGTCAAGGCTCTCCGCAATTTTCGAAGCAATCTCCTGCTGAAGAATAAAGATATCTTTGGAGTCTCTATCGTATGTGTTTGACCAAATATGAAAATCGTCATTGGCACGTATCAACTGCGCGGTGATTCGCAAACCATTATCTGATTTTCGTACCGAACCTTCTACTACATAGTTAACACCAAGAGAATCGGCTATTACTTGTATAAGCAGATTCTTGTTTTTAAAAGCAAATGAGGAGGTACGCGAAATGACGTTGAGTCCTTTTACGTGGGCTAGGCTATTTAAAATTTCTTCGGTGAGCCCATCTCCAAACCAACCTTGATCTTTCTTTTCGCTTAAATCAACAAAGGGAAGAACGGCAATGGATTTGTCTAGCTGAGTTAGTTGGTCGTTAGTGGTTGCTTGTTGTTGGTAAATGAAATAGCTTATGACTAATAACAAGAGCAAAGAGAATGAACCAATTAAGGTTTTTCTATTTCGATTTGGTTTGGTTGTTGGTGGTTCGCTGATGGTTGTTCGTGGTGATGCAGCGACAGGATTCTTAAGAGCTGTAATAATTTCCTTTATCGCATTGGCAACTTTGTTAACCTGATTTCTATAATCTGTTTTATTTTGGTTGTCGTTTTTGTTATCTGTAGATTTTAATGGTCGGTTTACTCCCGCTTCTTTGTAAATAAATTCTATCGCTCTCAATACTCCGCCCAATTCACTTTCAAGTAGTGATTTGTCCTCTGCATCCAGGTCATGAATTTTAATTGGAAGAATCCGGCTCGCTACGTTTCCATTACTCAATTTAATATCTCTGCCAAACTGATCTTCTTTCGATAGCTTATTAAAAGCTACAAACTCATGCTGCCAGGCAAAACTCTTGGGATCACAATAGGTTTGGGAAATGATGGGGATGAAGATGAGGCACTTTAGTTTGTTTTCCAGGCTCTTGTCCACGTTGTGTGTTTCGAGCAGACCGTCCTGGGGGTTGGTGTCAAAGTAGACGGAGACCGGGTCTTTGATTGTGGCGGCCAGTTCTTCTTGCAGGGCCTTGACAAATTCTGTTACCCAGCCTGAACGGTTGTCGTTGTGGCGGTAGGAGATGAAGATGTCGTATTCAAAACCCTGAATTAGTGGCATACATTAACTGGATATGGGTTTTAATGTCGCCTGCCTGCCAGCAGGTATTCGAATCCGGCTTGCCTGCTTGCCTTCGCGAAGCGCTTTGGCGAAGCGAGGCCGTAGCTCTGCGAAGGTATTGGGAGGAGTGAGGGCATTGTCAAAGATAGTAATTTGAATAGGTGATAATTCGGTAATTCGTTAATGAATTAGTTTGAAATTGTGAGCAGGTACCCTTTTTCATTTTCATCCCGATAATTATTGGAACAAATTGAATAATTTCTGAATTTCTGAATCAACGAATCACCGAATTACCCATTCCCTTTGACCTTATTCACAAAGTACATTTTCATCAGCCCCTTACTCCTTGCTTCAATTTCCCCCCGATACACGCAATCAAAGTCGCCCTTGATTAACGCATAGGTGTTTTCAGATATATTAATTTTTCCAGGCTCTGAATGGGATTCCATCCGTGCGGCTATGTTTACGGTGTCGCCCCAGATGTCATAAGCAAATTTTTTGGTGCCTACTACTCCAGCTACTACCGGGCCCGAATTGATCCCGATACGAATATCAAACAGATGATCGCCCGCATTGGACTTGTTGGTCTCATCAACAAACTGAGCAATTTCAATGGCAGCACGGACCATTTTGTTTGCGTGATCTTCCGTAGGGAAAGGCAAACCCCCGGCACACATGTAGGCGTCCCCGATGGTTTTGATTTTTTCCAAACCATAGTTTTCTATGATCTTATCAAATTTTGAGAAATAGAAGTCAACACTCTCGACCAATTTTTCCGGCGATAACTTTTCAGCATACTGGGTAAATCCTTTGAAATCAGTAAACAATACCGTTACTGATTCAAACCTCTTGGCCTGGACCTTGCCAGTTTGCTTAAGCTCTTGCGCGGTTTCTTTGGGGAGAATATTGAGAAGCAGGGTTTCAGACCGTTCTCTTTCGTTCTCAATAATCTGATTTGTTTCCCGAATAAATCGATAGCGCCTGTACAGCCCAAAGGCCAAAGCACAAATCAAGAGCAGCGCAATGATGGTGGCGACGACAATAATCTGTTGGTTCTTTTTTTGCTGGTTGAGCAGATCGACTTCGATTTGCTTTTTGGAAACTTCAAAATCCGTGCGAAGGTCAGCCATCTGCTGGACTGATAGGACGTTTTTTACGCTGTCCTTATAGGCAATGTGATTCTTGTAATACCTGAATGATTCTCCAACCTTGCCGGCTTTCTCATAAATTTGCGAAAGCTTCAGGTTAGCATCACTGATCTGCTCTTTCAGCCCGTATCGCCTGGCCAGTTCCAGACTTCTAAAAGCATAATTCAGGGCTGTTGCGTTGTCCCCGTTTTCTAGGTAGATATCGGCAATAGAAGTCAGGTATACTGCGATCGGGTAATACTCATCCAAACCTTCGAGCAGGATGATCGCCTTGTTCATGTTCTCCTCGGCCTTCCGGTTATTTCCCATCTGCGCGTAAATCATTCCGAGATTGCCCAGGCTGTACGCTTCACCCAGAGAGGAACGCAGATTCTCGAATATGACCCCTGCCTCCTCGGTATAGATCAGCGCCGAATCCCATTTGTGGATGCTGATGTATTCATCGCCGGTATTCAAAAGCGCGGATGCCACATTGATGGAATCACCCGCTTCGCGCAGAATGCGGATCGCACTTTGATGATACTTCACACCATTTTGGTGATTCCCCATAATGGCATAGACATCGCCAATGCCAATGTACAATGCGCCTAAACGGGAACTGTGCTTCTCTTCTCCAACCAGTTTGGCTCCCTGGAAAAAACTTTCCAGCGCGTTCGTGAGGTCACTCTTCAGCCTAAGGGCATTTCCCTTTTCCAAAAATCCCTGAAACAGGTAATCGACAGAATCCAGCGCCCGCGCGGTCCGGATTAGTTCTTCACTAAAAAATAACTTCCTTTCGGTATCCGCATGATTGATGGCCAGCTCCTTCAGGATTTTCAATTTATCCCGCGGGTCATAGCTCCCGGCTGCATAGACCGTTTCGAGACTGTCGACACGGGTTTTATTCTGGCTATAGACACAACAGCAACCCATAAAAAAAAAGCCCACTATCCACCAGGCTTTTCTTTTACCACAGCATGTTCGGTTACCAAAATATCCTTTCAAGACGAAGCAGTTGTTAACGTGCGTGTATCAATGCACCTGGATGACGGGGTCAATGTGAAAGGTGCCATTTCGCTTGGCGCCGTTATTGGTTACTGTAAATGAGATATCATATTTATAATCTCCTTCGGTGGCTGTGCTGGAGAGTGCTTTCCCGGTGATCTTACGGTTATTTCCGGGACCAAGATCTTTACCAAAAATATTCTTACCCTTTACATATTTGATTTTAGTGATTTCGACAACATCCGTGGATGGTGAACTGGATGAAACGCCCTCCCAGGTAATGATATCTCCTACGTTTACCGCAACGGTAAAGTCTTCATTCGAAATACCTTCATCCTGTCCAAAATCACATGTGGTAGCTGTATTCTTGTTGTCGATGTTGCCTGTATCCACATGCAGGGTAATGGTCACGTTGGCCTGTACGGGTTGTCCTGGTTGAGTTATGGTTGAGAATGAGAATAAGAGCAAGGAACCGGTTGCCAGGAACAACCCTGACTTCTTGATGAATGAATTTATGTTTTCCATGTATTCGGGGGTTTAGGTGAGTTACTGTCAATTCTATTTTGAGGGCCTTAATATAGCGAAGAGATTTCAGAAACAGAAAAATGATCGGAAGCCCGGATAAAATCGGCTCTGGAATCAGCGGTTAAAGACATGGACAAACCGACTAAATTGATTGGTGAGAGAATTACAATATTAAAAAGAAGTGCAGGACATTGGGACCGTTACACCCTAATCAAAATGGTGCATAATTATAAGTGACCGGCCGTCTCTCTCTCGGGAAACTGATTCCTCCACAACCGATAATACGGCCCATGGTTCTCAAGCAGTTCGTGGTGCGTACCTTCTTCCGCAACTTTTCCATTCTCCAGGACCACGATTTTATCAGCGTTCATCACCGTGGTCATCCGGTGGGCGATGAGGATCACGGTCTTCTGCTGCGCGCGCAAGGTTGCTATCGCTTGCTGAACAAATCTCTCTGACAAGGAATCCAGCGATGACGTGGCTTCATCGAGGATAAGGATTTCAGGATCACGGTACATGGCGCGGGCGATGGCGATGCGCTGCTTCTGGCCACCGGAGAGCATGGCGCCATTTTCACCCAGGTAGGTATGAAATCCGGCAGGGAGTTTCTCTATGAATTCCATTATGCCGAGCGTGGCGCTGATGGAAATAATTTTCTTCATATCGGGCTGGTCATCTCCCAGGGCAATGTTCTCGATCACGTTACCCGCAAAGAGGTCGATCTTTTGGGGTACAATACCCACCAATTCTCTCAGTGATTTATTCTCGATGTATTTCAAATCATACTCACCGATATGGATGCTGCCGGATAGCACAGGGTAGAGGTTTTGTAAAATGTTGATGAGGGTAGACTTGCCTGAGCCGCTCTCGCCGACCAGCGCGACGATGGAACCACTGGGGATGATGACATTGAAATCCTGGAAAATGGTTATTCTGGTTCCATAGCGAAAGCCCACATTTTTGAATTGAATAGGCCCTATCATTTCCCGCGTCAGACCAATTTTTCCATGTGAATTACCTTCACATTCCAGGTCCATGATTTCAAACAGACGGTCTGCGGCGATCATTGCATTCTGAAAAACCTTGTTCATACCAATCAGGCTACCGGCTGGGCCAGTGAAATATCCTACCAGTGCGTAAAAGGAGAGTAGTTCTCCGGGGGTGATCGAATTATCCAGCACAAAGCCGGCGCCTACCCACAAGAGAATTATGGTGAACAGTCTTGAAATAAATTCTGCGGAGAAATTGGAGAACAAGCTATTTAGTCCTGACTTGTAGATGGTTTTAAGCAGGTTATAGAATTTATTCTCAGTCTTAGTATTTGCATGATGCTCCATACCAAAGCTCCTGATGGTACTGACGGCCGTAAGTGATTCAACCAATTGGGATTCCAGCTCGGCAGATTTCTCCATGAGACTTCGCTCGACTTTCTTATTCAGCTGGTTCGCAATGAAGTAAATAATGGAGTAGAAAGGCAGAAC
This sequence comes from Cyclobacteriaceae bacterium, assembly GCA_043779735.1. Lineage (GTDB taxonomy): Bacteria > Bacteroidota > Bacteroidia > Cytophagales > Cyclobacteriaceae > ELB16-189. The sequence goes on from JAYWDR010000338.1 coordinate 8,377, forward strand.
AAGAAGCATGACCACGGCAAGCTTCCAGTAATAGGTAAACATGAGCGCGAATGAAAATATGATCATGAAAAGATTGACAGCCAGGTTGATGGATACATCGTTGATGAAGGTTCTGATTTTTACTGCGTCATTAATGCGCGACAGGATTTCACCAATACGCATGGTGTCAAAGAACTGCATCGGCAGTCGAAGCAGATGTTTATAATAACCGAGTATCAGTCGGGCGTCGATCATCTGCCCGGTTTGTATCGTAAGCAGATTCTTCACATATCCGATGAAGATGGACAATAGCAACAGCAGCACCATCACCACACTCATCAGGTTGAGTAGATTTCTATTGCCGTCTATCAGCACATAATCGACAATCTTTTGCACATAAATCGAGGTGGCAAGACCTATAACGGTATAGATCAACGCGCCGAACAAGGACTGGACCATCACACTTCGATGAGGCAGGATCAATTTCCAAAACCTTGCAGTGGCAGATTCCTTGGTGGTCCCTTTCTCAAAGGCTTCGCCCGGCAGGAGCAGGATGAGCACGCCAGTCCATATCTTCTTAAATTCTTCGTGACTATGTCGGTGCATCTGGCCATCGGAGGAGTCCATCACCTCTATATAATTAGGTGTCGTGGTGTAGATAACTACATAGTGTTGGAGCACTTCTTGAATGATCACATGAGCTATGGCTGGCTTGGGAATTTTGAAGAGACTTTCAAATTTTCCTTTTACACCTTTGGCCTGAAAGCCGAGTTTTTCGGCCGCCTCAATCATGCCCAGCACATTCGTTCCCTTTTTGTCGGTAGACGCTAGCTGACGGACTCTGGCCACCGGTATTTGTAGTTCGTAATGTGCAGCTACCGATGCAAGGCATGCTGCACCGCAATCGGTGATGTCGCGTTGCTTTATTTTGACCGATTTTTTCATGTTGCTATTCTAAGTCTTGGGTGACGCTTCACGCGCTGTAGTGCTGGACTTCCTGATGGTTGGTCAAGGCAGATCAGCATTCTTAGATATCGGTGGAGGTCTCGGCGATCTAAAGATTTGGATTTAGCCAGTTGTCAACCTTGTCGAATAGCAATTGCCATAGACTTCGTTCAGTGACTATGAAGCGCGCTTGTAGTGTCATTCCCTTTTTTAGATACCCTTTGTAACCATTTTTTAATTGAAGAAAATCTTTGTCCAATGAGCAGCGCACTTCAAACACCGGTTGGTTGTCGATAATTTTAATGTCTTGCGGCACTTCAAGTACTTGTCCTGAGGCCATGCCCCATTGGTTGTAGTTGAAGGCGTCCACTTGGAGGCGCGCATTCATACCTTGGTGAATGAGACCAATGTCGTTGGGGTGTACATAGGCGATTACGATATGCCTTGTATCCGGCGAGATTTGTCCCAATTCCTGGTTGGCATAAACCATACTACCGGGGTAGATCCCTGCGAGATTTTGGATAGTTCCATTGAGAGGAGCTTTGATTGTAAGGGCAACCTTTTCTTTTTCTATGCCCGACAATTGTAAGCCCAGTTCAAGCTTCTCTTCAAAGAGATTCTTTTGCTGATTCTCCCATTGACCCAACTGGTCTTGCTTTATTTGAAGAATGGCATCTTCAGACTTCTGTAGTTCGAACTGATAGTTCTCAAACTCAGATGCGGGGATGACTTGTTGGCGGTATAGTTTGTCATTTCGATCAAAGTCTTGTTGGGCTTTCTTCCTGCTTGTCACCGCTTCGGCAAGTTTTTGGTGATAGGTGAGGTAGCTTTGACGGTAGTAGTCCGTGCTAAATTCCGGCAACACAACCATGGTCATAGTGTGGCCGGTGACGCCACGCTGCTTTTCCATGCCAATCATTTTTTTTGTATCTCGCATAGAAGCTTCTTTGGCTGCGATTTTCTCATGCATATATTGGGACTGCTCCGTCAGTCGGTCGGATTCAAGTATTAGCAATATGTCTCCTGTTTTTACTTTCTTATTCTCCCGGAGGTACGTGTTTTTGACCCGGCCTGATTCGAGACTTCGGATGATATTGATCTGCGAAGCCGCGCGAATGAACGCTGCCGTTCGAACGGTGACATCAATTTTTGTATAAGGCAGAGCGACAATGACTCCAACACAGAATATCCCGCACACTATATAGAGCAGCCTTGATTTGGGGTTGCTTATAAAATAGAGGTCTGATTCCGTTGTCATGTTCTTGGTTCTTCCAGGCTACTTACAAACGTATTCCAAGCAGTTGCTTGGGTATTATAAATAGTCTAGCGTCCTCCCTTAAGACTATGATTGAAGGGGTGCTATTTCAGAGGTTGATCCGCCTTTGAGCCACAGTAATAGGCGGCCTTTAAGCCATCAATAAAACCTTCAATAGCTTCATATATTTTCACGGTGTATCCAATGGGTATTCCTGGCCAGAGAAGAAATCCTCCATTCGTTTGCTGTGATTCGATTGTACTTAATGATGATAAGTCCAGATCTTTAAATGTCAATTGTTTCATGGTTTTTTGTTTTAAAGTTGAGTAACTAAGTCTCGGTTTCGGTCTGAAACCTTGATTCGAAGATGGGCTGGTAATCCTGAATGGTCAAGGGATTGATAAATCAATCAGGGAAACCATACAAACCTCTGCATGGTTAGCCAGAATGAATTTGGTAACCTTGTTATGATTTCCGGAGGCCACTTTGATAACCGTTGGATTTGGCCAGGCATAGTTTGTATTGAAACATGAGATTGATATAAGACCATTATGGAGCGAATCAACATACTCTTAGTAGAGGATGAAGTCTTGATACGACAAGGCATGAGATCATTGTTGGAGAAGGAGGATTTTGTGAAGGAAATCCATGAGGCAGGCGATGCGAAGGAATTCCGTGAAAAGATGGCGCATCTGTCGGTAGATATTGTGCTGCTCGACATTAAACTTCCTGGCACCAAAGGCCTGGAGTTGGTAGCTGAGATGACGGCCAAAGACAATCACCCCAAAGTGATAGTCGTCACTGGGTTGGAAGGAGTTGAACTAATTATCAACCTGCTCAAGTCCGGAGTGCACGGTATTGTATTTAAGCTGGATGGTTACAATGAAATTATCAAAACGATCAGGGAGGTGTTGATTACGGGTCACTATTTTCAGGAAAAGATCACAGCGATTATACAAAACAATTTACATCGGTGGGATCATGTACCGCCGGTGCTGCTTAGTTTCCAGGAGAACGAACTACTTCGGATAATAGCAAGCGGCCTCACAACAAAGGAGATGGCTGTCAAACTCAAAATGACCGAAGCCACGACCGAGACGTACAGAACACGGCTGATTAAGAAAATGGGGGTACCAAATTCTGCAGCCTTGTTGGCGTATGCGTATCGAAATGGAATTCTGTAATTAAACACCTGACTACTGGATTGTATATGTTACTCTTGCTAATAATCCCTTGTTTCCCTGTAAGTATTGTATGCGGGCGCCAATAACATTTGTTCGCATCCTGAGGGTATTGTGCTTTCTGCTCAAAGAGGATATAAAGTCCGGTATTTTTGAGAAGCCTGTGCCATCGTCCTCAACTTCAACAAAGAGTTGGTGGTCGCTCCACACCAGCCTTACCCAGACATGCCAGGCAGAAGAATGTTTTAACGCGTTATGAATAAGTTCCTGAATGACTCTATACAAATAAACTTCTGCCAAGGCTGGGAGTTTTTGTTCGTTTCCTGTAGGTTGAAAATGAATAGTGCCGCCCCCTGGTCTTTCCATATTTTGACAGAGTACACCTATACCAGTTTGAAATGAATCGTTCTCCATCTTTACCGGCAATAGTCTTCTGGAGATTCGCCGAACTGATTGCACGACTTCCAAAAAATCGGCATTCATGTTCACAAGAAGTGACTCTATTTCAGCTGGATCTGTTTTGGACCGTTCCAATCTATCGAGATGAAGCCTGAAAACCGAAAGTTTTTGAATGAGATCATCATGCAACTCAGCCCCCATTTCGGAGATAATTTGTTCGCAGGCTTCCATGGCCTGGCGATTGGTATCTGCTTCAATGGATGAATTTGATTTAAATAGATGGAGCATTTTATTTGAAATTATTAATTGACATAAAAATAATAGATAGATTCATTAAATGTTTAGAAGTCAAGCCTAAAGTAAATCTTACTATGAAATATTTCTTACTCTTCACGATACTCTGTGGAGCCACTATCTGTATCTCACAGGAGAAGCATAATGGGCCTGATACGTTAAAGCCATCTGTCCCAGACAAGAATTTGCAAAGAATTCAACAGTTGAAACAGGACTTGGCTGGGGCCAACGAGGAACTGAGCTTTGATATCCGTTTTGAACTTTTCGGAAGATACCTTGGCATTGAGCCTGACACGGCCATGGTATTCTTAAACAAGTGTATTGAGCAGGCAAAGGAAAGTGGGGATAGCCTGTGGATGGTAAAAACTTCA
>JAYWDR010000339.1:0-4680 GCA_043779735.1 Cyclobacteriaceae bacterium
CTCCAGGTTCAAATGACCGGTCTTCTCGTTGGAGGACTTATATGGGGCATCATGGGTGACAAAAGGGGCCGTTTGTCTGTTTTGTTCGGGTCTATTTTGATATACTCCCTGGCCAACATTGCTAATGGCTTTGCTACTGATGTTACAACCTATGCTTTGCTGAGGTTTATTGCCGGGGTCGGTCTGGCTGGCGAGCTTGGCGCAGGGATTACCCTGGTCGCCGAAGTATTGCCGACTCATCTTCGTGGCTACGGAACAACCCTGGTAGCCAGTTTCGGTCTGCTCGGCGCTGTGATGGCCAATTTTGTAGCTAAGACATTCGATTGGCAGATCGCCTATTTTATAGGTGGAGGCCTTGGACTTCTCCTGCTGTTAACGCAAGTGAGCGTCTTTGAATCCGGAATCTTCCTGAAGGTGAAGGATGCCACTATTCAACGAGGGAATTTTTTCGCACTGTTCAACAACGGTGAACGATTTAGAAAATTCATGGGGTGTATCTTTATCGGGCTGCCCATATGGTTTACCATTGGTATTCTCATCACTTTCTCGCCGGAGTTTGCAAAAGCGCTCCACATTGACGGGGTCATTGCATCGGGAGATGCAGTCATGTACAGCTACATCGGGCTTGCTGTGGGGGACCTTTCCAGCGGATTTATAAGCCAGATAATGCGGTCGAGAAAGAAAGTTGTCCTGCTTTATATTTTTCTGACACTGGGCGTTATAGTATTGTACCTGTTCACACCAGGACGGTCGGTTACTTATTTCTATGTGACCTGCTTCCTCCTGGGAGTTGGCATTGGCTATTGGGCGCTGTTCGTTACTATTGCGGCAGAACAGTTTGGTACCAACCTGAGGTCTACTGTTGCGACAACGGTGCCTAATTTTATTCGAGGTACGGTTGTGCCGCTATTAATTGCATTCAAATTTCTCCGTGAATTATTTGGTGGAGACGATTCGGCGGTTATTTATGGCGCACTGATGGTGGGTGTGTTCACCATAGGTGTAGCCATCGTCGCCCTGCAGGGCATCGACGAGACCTTTGGCAGGGATATGAACTTTCTCGAGGAAGATAAATAGCCACTTACAATTTGGCAAGCGCCTGGTCGATGTCTGCCAGCAGATCTTCAATATCCTCAACGCCAATACTCAGTCGAATCAATGTGTCGGTCAATCCGTTTTTCATCCGTTCTTCCCGGGGAATGCTGGCATGGGTCATGGATGCAGGATGATTGATTAATGACTCAACGCCGCCCAGAGATTCAGCCAGAGAAAACAGCCTCACGCTTTCCATAAGTTTGGTTGCCAGTTCCAGCCTGTCATCCTTGAGTGTAAAAGAGAGCATTCCTCCGAAGTCGCGCATCTGCCTCTTTGCAATGGCATGGTTGTGATGGTCTTCGAATCCTGGCCAATATACTTTCCCAATCTTGGGATGGTTACGAAGATGTTCCGCAAACTTCCTTCCATTGAAACAATGACGTTCCATGCGAAGGTGCAATGTCTTGATCCCCCTAAGGACCAAAAAAGAATCTTGTGGTCCGGGCACGGCCCCGCATGAGTTGGCAATGAAAGAAAGTTCCTGCTGCAGTTTTTCATCGTTTACCACCAGGGCGCCCATGATCACGTCGCTGTGCCCGCCCAAATATTTTGTAACTGAATGCATCACGATATCCGCGCCGAGGTCCAGTGGGTTTTGCAGGTAGGGAGAAGCGAACGTGTTGTCGACGGCTACCAGAGCGTTGTTCTTTTTTGCCATCGCCGTGCAGGTCTGTATGTCGATAATGCGCATCAAAGGGTTGGACGGAGTTTCCAGCCAGAGTAGTTTGGTATTCTGGTTCAGATAAGGCCTGATGTTCTCAGCGTTGGTCAGGTCGATGAAGTGAAACTTGATTCCAAATTTCTCATAGATTTTTGTGAACATGCGGTAGGATCCACCGTACAAATCATTGCTGGTGATAACTTCGTCCCCTGGCTTCAGAAGTTTGATGACTGCATCCGTGGCGCCCATTCCGGATGAAAAGCAAATGCCATATTTCCCGTTTTCAAGGGCGGCAATACTTTTTTGCAAGGCGTTTCGAGTGGGATTGGCACCCCGTGCATAGGCATAGCCTTTATGTTTGGCTGGTGACTCCTGCACATAGGTGGAGGTCTGATAGATGGGAGTCATGATAGCTCCCGTGGAGGGATCTGGTTCTACCCCGGCGTGGATGGCTTTGGTACCGAATTTCATGTCGCTTGTCATTAAGATGTAATATTAGGGATTCCCCTTTGCATAATGCATTTGAGTATTTCAAATTATCGAGTTGGACTAAAGTCCATGTGGGATATGGATTAATTGCCACGGCCTTAAGGTCGTGGCAATGTTAGAAGTAAAGTTGAAGGGCTTTAGCCCAAATGAGATGGTTGACTCCGGCAATTGTTAAGAAGATGTTAAAAATTCAAACCAAAATATTCGATCCACGTTAGCATGGACATTATTACACGATGACTGCTGAGAATAGGACCAACCGAAGAATGTTGATCTGGTTATTGATCACACTACTAATAGCACTTTTGCCATGGTTCATTTTGGCCTAGGAGCGAAGCCTGCATCATTTTTGATAAAGTGAAAGCCGTGCCCGATATAAAGGAGCCACGGCTTACTTGTTTGATTGTCAGGCTAAATCGTCCTGTTGATATCAAATTTCTCCAAGTGATCTGCCACCCTTCTCACAAAGCTTCCGCCCAGGGCGCCATCTACTACCCGATGGTCGTAAGAATGTGACAGGAACATCTTGTGACGTATTGCGATAACGTCGCCATAGGTTGTTTCCATAACCGCTGGCTTTTTCTGGATCGCGCCTGTGGCCATGATGGCTACCTGCGGCTGGACGATGATCGGAGTGCCCATGACGTTGCCAAATGTTCCTACATTGGAAACTGTGAAAGTGCCGCCAGCGAGGTCATCGGGCTTAAGTTTGTTTTCGCGTGCTCTTTTTGCCAAATCGTTGACAGCCTTGGTCAATCCTGCAAGACTGTACTGATCAGCATTCTTGATGACGGGTACAATCAGGTTGCCACTGGGCAGTGCGACCGCCATGCCTATGTTGATAGCTTTCTTCTTAATTATCTTGTCGCCGTCCACCTGGATGTTGATCATAGGGAAATCCTTGATCGCTTTGATGATGGCTTCGATGAAGATGGGAGTGAAGGTGAGGGGTTCCCCCTCGCGCTTTTCAAATTCGCCTTTCACTTTATTTCTCCATGTCACCACGTTGGTCAAGTCTGCCTCCACAAAGGAAGTTACGTGAGGGGCGATGCGCTTGGAGTCTACCATGCGCTCGGCAATCATCTTCCGCATCCGGTCCATCTGGATGATTTCATCTCCTGCATTGATGGAGGCAGGAACGACAGGAGTTGTACTGCGGCTGACCGATGGGACGCCCGGCTGCCGGTGCTGCACGTACGCGAGAATATCATTTTTGGTTACCCTGCCAGCAGCGCCACTGCCCGCGATTTTTTCCAATTCAGCGACAGGTATCTTCTCTTCTTTCGCAATATTTTTTACCAGGGGAGAGTAGAACCGTGAGGAAGATTTGTAGTCTGCCACGGTTGTATGACTCGAGCCGTTCGTGGCAACCAAGATTGGAGCAAGGGTGCTGATCTTCTTATTAGCAATCGGCTTTTCCTCTACCTTGACGGGAACCGATGGGGATTCTTTTGGCAACCCTTCACTAACTTCTGTTGAGAGAACCGCAATGACACTTCCTACTTTTACCACCTCACCGGCTTTGGCCAGGATTTCCACTAGAACTCCGGCATGCGTCGATGGTACTTCGGTGTCCACTTTGTCGGTGGCCACTTCAAGTACGGACTCATCTTGTTGGATGTTGTCGCCCACTTTTTTGAGCCAGGTCAAAATAGTAGCCTCCATGATACTTTCGCCCATTTTGGGCATGATCAGTTCTACCCGTGCCATGTATTCAATCGTTTGTGGATACTAAGGTAAGGAGAAATTCAGAAGCTCAGTGATTTAGAAATTGCTTAACCAATTGACGCTGGACGGGCATGGTCATTAAGTCCAAATTCTGTTCCCGCGGATCGCGCAGATTAGCGCAGATTCTAATTCATCAAGACTCGACCAGAAATTTTTACGGCAAATAAAGTCCCTGGATTGGACATTGGTTCCAAAGGTTATTGCCATGACTGGGCATTCGGCAGAATATTATCCGTGACGATCTTTGAACTTGCAACTTTGAACAATTTTATGCTATTTGCTTAACAAAATATAAGGATATGGCAAAAGAATACTTAGGCGAATTTGAAGAGTTGATTTTGACACTGGTGGCGGCCTTGCAGGAAGAGGCCTACGGTGCGGCCATTGCGGAGGAGATTGAGACCAAGTTGAAAAGAGACGTGAACCTCAGCGCGGTGCACGTGACGCTGTACCGACTGGAGGACAAAGGATACGTCAAGTCGGCCATGGGAGGCGGGACGAAGGAGCGGGGAGGGAGGAGGAAGAGGATTTTCACGATCACCATCGCGGGGATGGCCTTGTTGCGGGTGATAAAGGAAGCGAGGATTGATTTGTGGAGGATGGTGCCGCAGTTGAAGATGTCTTAAACTATGATTTAATGATAGACTATGCTAAAAATTCCTTTGGTGTGATGATCGGAATATTTTCAAATGGATTGAGGACCAGCA
>JAYWDR010000340.1:0-4674 GCA_043779735.1 Cyclobacteriaceae bacterium
AAAGTTAATCAAGAAAATGGACAGCCTGCATATTCTGATCGATTTAGCTCATTCGTCTCAGCAAACCATCAATGACGTTTTTGCTTTGCACGATGGCCCGGTCTTGGTTTCACATACAGGTATCAAAAGTGTTTGTGATAACCAACGAAATTTATCGGATGAACATTTGCTTGAGATTGGCAAACGAAACGGACTGGTAGGGATTGGTTTGTGGGAAACTGCTGTTTGTGGGAAAGATGCTACCGCTACAGCTAAAAGCATTCGTTACGTGGCCGACAAAATCGGAGTCGACAAGGTAGCGATCGGCTCGGATTGGGATGGCGCCATTGAAGTACACTTTGATGTAACTGGGTTGCCACTGTTAGTCACAGCGTTGGAGAAAGAAAACTTTACCAGAGCTGAGATTGAAAAAATTCTGGGCGGCAATGTGAGAGATTTCTTTTTAAGAAACCTTCCGGAGTAATCATGCACGAGATGGCTGCCATCCGTTTGGGGAGTGTTTTCCTTCGTTAGTTGCTCGGACGAAAGCCCTCAACGTTTTTACAGCATTGATAATTATTTATCACACAATTGTCAATTATTATTCCTAATTTCGATCTCAACCAAACCTTAACTTACTATGGAAATGCACATTAACATGATGGCAGTCCTGGTGGCTGTTGTCGCGAACTTCATTCTCGGATTCCTTTGGTACACTCCCTTGTTCGGGAAGGCATGGGGACAAGAAATGAAGTATGACTCCAGCGTGAAGCCACCCGGCGGAGAGATGGTCAAAGGGATGATCTTCATGGTCATTGGCAATTTTCTTCTCGCCTATGTTTTCGCGCACAACATCATGGCGTGGAGCTTTGTCCCCGGCGCCCAGGAGATGTCAGTCACGCAAAATATTATGAGCTCCACCATCTTCACCTGGCTGGGTTTTTATCTGCCTGGCGATTTGGGATCTACCGTCTGGGAGAAGAAATCCTGGAAGCTGTTCGGCATCAACACGGGGTATCATTTTATGATGCTGCTCGTCGCTTCATTGATCTTGACTCTTATGTAACCGGAGTTATTATTCTGGTAAACAAGAACGCCCCGATCAAATTGGGGCGTTTTATTTCAGAGTACTTCTCAGCAATTTGAGCGATGCATATACACAGGTGAGACCTGATTTCGCTCATGGATGAAGACTCTGGACATGGGTGCTCCTCATGGCTGGAGGATTGAGTCTGTTTATTTATCAATCGGTTTCCCGATAGCCTATATTTAGGGATTAAATGGAAAAGGAGACGAGTGATCAGACTTCTATACTAGAATTGCACGAAATCAAGCACAGCTTTGATGGTAAGCGTGTATTGTCAGAAGTTTCGCTTGTGCTTACGAGCAATGAAATAGTTGCTATCCTCGGCAAAAGTGGAAGTGGAAAGTCAACATTGCTGCAAATTATCAATGGCCTGATAAAGCCCGATCAAGGCATGGTGAAACTTTTCGGTCAGCCCCTTGATTACAGCACCATTCATGCCGCCCGCCTGCAGATGGGCTACGTTATTCAGCAGGTAGGCTTATTCCCTCATATGAGCATTCAATCCAATATCTGTCTGTTGGGGAAGATAAGCCACCAATCCAAAGTCTCAATGGTCAGGCGACTAAACCAACTCATGGACATGGTTCAGTTGCCCACCTCATGCCTGAAGAAGTATCCCCACGAACTTTCCGGCGGTGAGCAGCAGCGTGTGGGCATTTGCAGAGCCATGTTTCTCAATCCACCTGTATTAATCATGGATGAGCCTTTCGGTTCGCTGGACTACGAAACAAAACGAAATATTTATAGACATCTTTTGCTAATTCAAAGAAATGAACCCCGAACAGTTGTCTTGGTGACCCACGATTGGGACGAGGCCACAATCTTGGCTGATAAGTTTATTTGGATTGAAGAAGGGAAGGTGAGGGCCGCCGGAAACAAGGCGGAACTGGGAATATTGAAAACCTCAATATTTGGTTAATATGACAAGGAGCCTGGCAATTCTATGGTTGTTCATTTCCACGTGTTCGATAGCACAAGAAGATGTGATCCGTGTAGGCGCCAAACATTTTAATGAAGGATATATTCTAAGTGAAATGATTGCCTTGGTGCTGGAGGATGGTGGGTTTATCGTTGAGCGCAAATTTAACCTCGGAGGAACAGCGGTGTCATTTGAAGCGCTTCGCAATAATGCCATCGATATATATCCGGAATACACAGGTACCCTGGCGGGCGAAATATTGAGAATGAAGGGCTCACCAACCCGTGAAGCAATCAACGCAGAACTAGCTAAAATTGAATTGGAAATTTCAGAGCCTTTTGGCTTCAGCAACAGCTATGCTTTGGTAGCTGATACCTCCCTGGCCCGAAAATATTCAATCCGAACAATATCGGACCTGGCCAGGCACCCATCACTTGTCCTTGGTTTGAGTTATGAATTTTTGAAACGAAAAGATGGCTGGGAAAATTTGGCGCTGTGGTATGAACTTTCACAGCAACCCACAGCCCTTGAACATGGCCTTGCCTATCAGGCCCTTCTCGATCGTAAGATTGATGTAACAGACGCTTACTCCACGGATGGCGAGATAACAAGGTATAACCTATTGCTGCTCGAGGACGATCAAAGATTCTTTCCGGACTACCAGGCGGTTTCATTTTACAGGGAAGCCCTTCCCATGGGAGTGAAGAAGTTACTGTCTAAACTGACGTCCTCAATGACAGCAGCAGAAATGCAACACCTCAATGCCAATGCATTGTTTGAAAAAATGGACCATAAGGAAATCGCGTTCAGGTTTCTAGTCCGGAAGGGGTTGATCAAGGAGTCAGGATACAAGTCAACAAGCACTATCAGTCTGATCCTGGAAAAGACGTGGGTGCATTTGAAACTGACCTTCCTGGCATTGCTGGTTTCCATGATCATCGCTATCCCTATGGGCATTTATTTGTACAAACGTCCTGCTTGGTCACGGGCTGTTTTATATATGACCGGCATGCTGCAAACCATACCTTCTATTGCTTTGTTAGCCTTATTGATACCCTTGATGGGTATAGGTACGCTACCAGCCTTGGTAGCATTGTTTCTCTATGCCTTGCTTCCGATCCTGCGCAATACGGTCATCGGCCTTAGTACGGTTGACCCAGTCATGAGAAATGTTGCTGCGGCCATCGGCCTTAATTCATGGAACAGGCTCCGATTGGTTGAATTACCTTTGGCGTTGCCCATGATCCTTGCGGGGATTCGAACTGCCGCAGTTATTAACATTGGAACGGCGACCCTGGCAGCATTTATTGGGGCAGGCGGGTTAGGTGAATTTATTGTGACTGGCCTTGCACTGAACAATACATCATTGGTACTTCAGGGGGCCATTCCGTCAGCACTCCTTGCCATACTCATGGAACTGGTTTTTGAAGGAGTAGAGTGGGTACTCGTACCCAGGCACCTGCGTGGAAGGTTATCGAACTGACACCACGCAAGATGCAGCCCTACTCTTTTAGTTCATTGAGTACGGCCAGTAAAAGTGAACCCTTTAGCCTCTTTTTATAATCAGGATTGATAAACTCAAATAGGATTTCACCTTGCTTGTTCAGGACAAAGACGGCAGGAACTGGAAGAATGTTCTTGTTGAGATTTTCAGATGATCTTGCCAGCAAGTCCCCATATTTCTCAGGCGCCTTGAACGCCAGGCCAAATGCCCGGCAACCGTTGGTCTTGCTGTCGCTGAGAAGAGTATATTTCAGTTTATTCTTGTCAACCGATTCCTTCAGGTTTCCGGGTGAATCAGGGCTGACAGCGACAATTTGGTAGCCGGCGCCGAGGATTTTTTCTTCAATGGATTGTAGTTCGGACAGGTGTGTATTGCAATAAGGACACCAGCCACCACGATAGAAAACAAGAACTGTTTGTTTTCGGCTTATCAGTTCATTGAGGGAAACTGATTTGCCACTGATGTCAGCCAATTCGATCGCAGGCACCGATTCACCGATCAGCAAGGGCGCAATGTCTGTGGCTTGATTGGGGATGTCTTGTGATTGGGAAGAAATTGAAATGAACACTATGGAAGTGAGCAGGGTCAATAATTTCATACGTCAGGGTTTATGAATTGGATCAAAAATCAATAGTTTCGAAAAATCAAGAATATGGAAGTGGTCGCTCCGATGAGGGATACCCGGTAGAACACCTGCCAGCGTGAGGCTAGCGGAGAAATTATTCTACAGGCAGTATAATCGCCCCGGACTCTTTTCCATTCACATAAAACTGCATCGTGCCATATCCATTCCGCCTCTCAATGGCAAAAATTTGGGCTGGTTTGGAGGTAAATGTTTGCTTCTCTCCGCGCTGAATGGTCAGAAAGACATTGATGGCATTTCCCAATTCAACTTTGTCCATCACGATGGTTGTCATAAGCTGTGAAGGCAAACAAATTACCGCAACGTTGTAGTTGATCAGAAAATCTGGTTTTGTAAGCGAAGAGGCCGAAGTTTTGTCCAAAATGAATTTATTATCCAACTCCTGCTGGCTGGAAAGATATATGAAATTGACGGTGTCCTTTAGGCCTACCGTATTCTTCACCGAATAGCCAGCCTGTTGACTAAAGGCAAGAGTCGCAGGAGCGGGAGTATCCGCATCCTGAACACTGTCAACAGCTAGACTATCCGTGGTGGTCGTAGTC
>JAYWDR010000341.1:0-4659 GCA_043779735.1 Cyclobacteriaceae bacterium
ATGCTCCCTGATGAGGAGAGTAAGTGAATTCATTGCCGTTTGAGATAATACAAGCTCACAGCCCTCGTCAATAATTACAGTTGACACTTTTCTACCGACTGCTTGCAACAGCAACCGGTAAGGCGACCTGGCTAATATTTGAAATAGAAATCTCCGATAATGTTGGAACTGTCCCACGTGTACTGCCTGTCCCCGGAAAGCTTCAAAACATTTCTTCTCACTTCCTTAAAGACCTGCTCAATAGTTGTGCTGGGTTTGCGCATGGCCTTCAGTAATTCCTGGGTGTAGAGCCCGTTTCGTCCTTCACCATCTGATGCCGTGTAGCCAGGTGCTGTGGCATAGGCAATGAATGAGCCCCTGGCGCGTTTGATCTCAGCCAATCCAGCTTCAGCCGACCGGTAAGATGAGGGAAAAGGATTGTTGCGGCAAGCATCCAGGACGACAATGTTCATGCGGGAATTGGACCGCTCCATGTTCGCCATGATGATTCGTTGCACCGGCATGCAGGTACGGGGGATGTCGTCATCGTATTGGATGTTAGCCTCTACAGGTACCAGGTAGTTCTCGCCTTCATTTTGAATACCATGACCTGCGTAATAAAACAATCCGATCGTCTGGTCCTTTGGTCCGGTGGAAAGCAGCGTGTGGAATTTCTTGAATGCATCACGCATCTGGTTGTAATCGCCGTTGATCACCTTGATTACTTCAAAATTGGACCTCTCCAACTCTTCTGCAAAGTCATTGGCATCATTCTCAGCATTTTTGAGCGGTGCAACATTTTTGTATTTCGCGTTCCCAATCACAAGGGCATAACGTTTCTCATTCTTGAATTGATCAGCAAGGGCGGGTCCAACATTTCCCGTTTCAACCGCTGCGGTTACTCCCGGCAAAACGACGGCTGGAGTCTTTTCTTTCTTCAGCATACTCCGGTTGTCGGGAGGTCCCTGCTTTTTTGTGTCCGTTAGGACAGGTCGATTATTATCAGCCTGAAAATCGCTCATGGCTTTCTTCACATCGACATTGTGAGGATCCGTCAAAGAGGCTTGCTGAAGGTCGTCCATGGCCCCCTGGCGGTTCCCCAATTTGTCCTGGAGCAGGGCGCGTTCGTAGAGGAGCTTAGCGTGGTTTGTTTTATCCGTGATGATTTCCAACGTTTTTGTGTATTCAGCCAGTCCATCACCCAAAGCTTTCAACTCCACAAAAGACTTGGCCATGAACCAATGAATGTTGCCAGTATTCTTGTGCCCTAACTGAAGGGCCTGGTCAAATTCGCGCACTGAGCTGGTGTATGACTGCGTCTTGTAGTATGCCAAAGCGAGGTAATAGTGCACATCAACGTCGAGGTCCTTATCACGCAGGGAACTGTCAATGTAATCGTTGAGTAAGGAAATGGTCCTGGGGTAGTCCTTGGCCTGGTAAGCATCTAATCCCTGCTCATACAACTTGAATTGGGCTTGGACCTGAATTACGGCCATGAGTGCAAAGCCAACCAACCATCCGCGAAACATAATCAATCAAGATTAAATGAAATGCCTGCCGCAAAGTTTATGGACGTAAAACCGAGGCTCTTAGTAGGAAAATCCGGGTTTGCCAGGTCCGTATTATAATCATTGCCGTACGAGCGGGTACTGACAATATCGATAGGGAATGTATATCCGAAAGAAGCCTGGGCAAAAAAGGAAATCGACTTGGCGGGATTAATTTCAACGCCAGGTCCCAGATAGATCCCCCCGGTAATTGACGACTTAGAGGCAAAACTCCCGGTTCTATTAAGCGTGGGATCTGGATTGCCATTAGTATCATGATATTCTGCTAAACCTGAAACTCCGCTTAATGAAGCGCTGCCAATGAATGGTTTTGCAAAGCCATATACCGAAACAACGGAATTATCCTTAACCGGCACAAAGTTAAACTTGAAGTTTGCAGCCAGAGAAATGATACTAACATCTCCGCCAGTCAAGGTCAGGTAATACCCATCGTTTGAGGAAGCAGTTTGTGTATCATAATACCAGTCAGGACTAGTTACGCCGTTCTTTAAGACCGATGCGTCGTAATTGAAACGCAGGTATGAAACGGATCCTCCAACAGAGACCACGCGATTTAGTCGAACCATGTAGCCACCTTCAAAATTGATACCGCTTGAATAATCACCCAGGTTCGATCCGGCGGCTATTGAAACACCTCCTCCTAGAAATATTCCCTTGTCCAATTGAATTCTTTCCTTCTTAACTACCGCGCCTTCATCTTGCGCCAGGGTAACAAGGAATACTGTCGAAAAAAACAGAGTAAGAACAATCTTAGTCATATGAAGTAAAAAATTTAGAAGCTGGATTTTGACCACAATTTACTGCATTTTCTTCGTATTCACCAATTTCAAATGCCTGCTGACCGATGAGGTCTATTTATTGCAGGCCTCGGACAATAACGAAATATGACAAAGTGAACGAATCTCATTGAAAGCGATAAGGCAAGATAAAGCCGCTAGTAAAAAAGGTGACAATGCATAAGTCAGCCCTTTGAGCGTTACAGAACGGCCGGCTGCTGAGGCTGCCGGGTCACTGCTTTTGCTGCAGTCCATAAAAAGAAAAGACAACCCATAACTGCAAATCATTTGGAGTATCTCATGTGGGTTAGGTTTGATGTTTACTTTTTCAATTTCTCAATACTCTTCTTCATGGCGTTTATCACATTCCTGGCAGTTTCAACATCCTGCATAGCGATTTCCATTTTGTACACATAGGGTTGAATTTTACCTCCCTTGTAATAATTGATAATCTTGGCCTTAAAATTTGTTTCGAAGGCCACCTGAAGTTCCTTTCCCTGAAGATCGTACGTAACTGAAGTGGGATTGATATCCGACAAATTAAATTCAAAGATCTCTTCCGCGCTGTTGCTGGTCTTCACGGTTATCCTTGTAAGCTTGATCTTGTTGTCCTCACTCACCGGCTCAAATACTTGCTTGATATTAACTCCCTCCAGGTTTACCTCCCCGACCGTTTTCTGGAGGAAGGCCACCATGCTCTTCAGGTCCGGCTGGAATGGTTCGCGATAAGACTTTTTACATTGATCAATGACTTTGTCCATCGCAAATTTCATGCGGCGGGCGACTTCCATATTTTCAGTGTAAAATCTCGCCTCGGATCTGTAACCGTCCACCTTATCATTCTTGGTCTCCATGATGACTTTCTTCTTCTCAAGGGTCATCACATCGATAAACATTTTCTCCCCCGATACCTCAATCCGGTACGCATTGGGGTTGACGTCCATCCAGTTGAATGTGAATACATTCTTCTCCGTTGAACTGGGATCCTGGGTCACTTGTGACAATGCCGTGAGACATTTGGGTTCGATGGTTTGGGTGATCAACCGGGTGCCATACTTGACGTCTTTCAGATTCGAAGAAATGATCTTCAAACCATCAGCATCTGAATTGATTGGAGGCATATCGGCAGCCACCTTGGCCACCGCCAGGGGCACCGCCAGGGTTATCACGGTTTTCAGGTCTCGCGCCTCATCTACATTGTTGGTTTCGATATTGACTTCATCCTGAAAGGATTTGACTTCGCCATCCTTCGTATAATAAACAGTCTTCAGCCGCTGCATCATTTCAAAACTCAAGGCAAATTGATTGCCTCTGACTTTAAAGGCAATGGTATTCACATTTACATCAGCCAGGTTGAAATGAAAATTCTCCTCATGCGAGGTTTTGCCGTCCGACTCAACGGCTAACAATCTCAGACTTCCCACATATTCACCTTTTACCAACTTCTGGGTAACGGTCTTCGTACCTAAGTTCACGTCTTTCACATTGGCGCACATCCATGTTATCATTTCGTTGATTTCGGTAAGCTTCAGCCGGCTGGTCACGATTTTTTCCGCAAGGGGAATTGATTTTTTGATGATGTCCACCATCACCCTCGCATTATCTATGTTCGTAGCGCGAATCTTGATGGTCTCTTCATAAGCCTGCACCACCTCATTTTTATAAGTTTTTGCCAGTTTCTGTTTATTTCTTACCGAGAGCACCACATTGATGATGTCCTTCTGTGTTTCAGAACGCACGGCGTAGGGGTCAATATCAGCCAGATTAAATTCATAGGCGTACGTCGTCTTCAGGCCCTTTTGATCCACCTCATTATAATTATATCGGATTGAAGCCGGTATGGGCGAGAGTATCTCCTGCTCGAACGTCTTGGAGGCCGTTGCTACCTGAGCTACTGAACCCTGCCATGTTTTTACCAGGGAATTCAATTCTTCCACCTGCGACCAGGCTTGTTGGACAATGAAGACGAAGGTGACAAATAGAATACTTCTCATAATTAGGCTGATTAAGGAATGGAATTTAGCTAACGCTGTACTAAAGTAACACCTAGAAATAGATCATCCTATAAAACAGTGAGGCAAACTTAATGCTTTCGCAAATCTAACTTTCAAGGTCAATGGGCACTTTGATGGTGTTGGACAAACCATAAAAAAGCCCCCGGCTGCGAAGCCAGGGGCAAATAAATTCTTGGATGTAAGTTCTACTTACTTACCCCCGCCAAACTTAACGCCTGCTGTAATAACCAGGGCGGCGTATGGTGAATTATATTTTAATTCAGCAAAAGGTGTAGTACTTCCTTCGCCAAAAGTGGTACCGGCACCAATGTTCACACCAAT
>JAYWDR010000342.1:0-4648 GCA_043779735.1 Cyclobacteriaceae bacterium
TCCGACAACAAGCTGCCGCCACTTAATTCGGGTGAGCACATCATGCCTCTTCGATCTTTACTCCAGGCGATGTCAACATGATAAATATGAGGTTCCATAGGCTGTTAAATTTTATTTACGAGTCCCATCCAACTACCACCATTGTGCACGGTCATGTATCCATTTGATAGTAGAATACTTTTGGCAGGGCCACTTCTCATCCCTGAAGCACAGGTAATGATGGGCTTCTGCTTGTCTGGCAACCGATGGAGATTTGCTTTTAACTGATCAACCGAAATGTTCACAGATCCTTTGATATGACCGCCGCTATATTCTCCCTTGCTGCGGACATCCAGGATGATAGCTCCTTGATTTACCAACTCCGCGTAATCTACTGAAGGACCAAGTCCTAACATGTTCTTTAATGAATCAAGCATAATTCTTTTTGAGATGTCTTAGGTCTGTAATAACAAACATAGAGGACATGCCGTTTAGATACCATGACATTAGTCAGCTCCCATCATCAGTGTTTGCATTTTGCGGGTTATTCCCTACCAATTGAGGACATGGAAAGCCTCAATGCCTCTTATAAAGATTCTGGAAAGGTTGTGCCCTTGTAGGATAAGCGCTAAGCGCTGAGTCTCTATTTCTTCAGTGCCGTGTAAGTCCAGGCTGCACCTGCTGCATCCAACAGACCAAACAGGATGAGTTGGACGGGGGCCCAGCCGATCAGCACAAAGACAGTGAACCAAACTAAGATCGCGGCCCGCGTATAAACTGACAGGGTTAAGAAAAGTATGTTGTTGGAGGGCGCCATAAAAACATAGTACAGGCCAATGCCAAAGACCACGGCACCCAGCACATGTATCCACACCTCGCTGGTTTCAGCTATTTGCAACATGGAGAGCAGGGCATTTGGAAAAATCGTGAGCGTTATGCCTGTAATCAACAGATAGAATCCAAAATAGTAGAGGGATTTGGAGGCTGGTGTCATGGTAGCGGGGTTAGATTATGAAATTGAACTGGTGAGTGTGAAGATAAAGAATTTCTTTGTTTCGTGACTATTTCCCTGCCGGCCTTTATCGCACTCAGTCTGACATAATAAAAAAGACCCAGTGACTGGGTCTTTTTTATTCTTTAAGTTTTTATTGTTAATGCTTTTTCTCACTGCGGGTGTGATGCTTCAGCAAATTCATGATCGCGTCCGCCAGACCTTTGTTTCCATCTGAATCAGTCGGATCAATAGTAATAATCCCATCATTATTTCCATCCGTTGCGGTTGCTAAATCCACTCCCCCATTTGTGACAGCAAGTACTTTGTCCAGCTGCAGGTGAATAGCCAATTTAACAACTGCTCCGTTGGCGACCAACGCCGTGCTATCAGAAAACTTTGCATCAAATTTCGATTTCGCATTGTGCCAGAATTCAAATGGCATACCGGCAATAGTGCCTTTAATAGAAATAGACTTCCCATTCATGGTGCCGGAAGCCGTGCTGGGCGCCAATTTGAACTTCACTTTTTCATATTTTGCATTGGGAACGTCAATTGAAGTGATAGCCTGGTCTACGAACCCACCTGCATTCATGAGGTCTACGATAAAGGGGCCTTTCAATTTCGTCTCTTTGTCTTCCCTGTAAGATGAGTCCTTTTTGAAATGCTTGTCTTCCTCGTCAAATTCGAATTCAATTTCCCTCAAGTTAACAGTGACACTATTCAGGGTTACGGCAGTTGCCACACGTCCGTTAATGGTTGTCTGTCCATTGGCGGTGGCGGCCGACATCGTCAATGAGACCGCGCTCGATGCTGTTGGATCAGCATTATTTGAACAACCCAATAACACAATTCCAGCAGAGAAGGCCAACATCAAGAATTTCAATTTTTTCATAAGTATTTGATTATATAACAGGTTAATACGGTCCGGATATATATTGTAACCACGAAATCGTAGCCAGTTGACAACTAACAGCGTTTGGACCTGGTTTTGAGTCTGTTGGGCGATAGCTTAAACTTTGAGGGTACTTACCTGACGCTGGCATGCTGAACTCAACGAATCGTGATACGCTAGTTCCGGGGCATATTATTTCGGTAATTTTATCGCATGAAAAAAATCTTTACCGACCAGGCTCCTAAGGCCATTGGACCCTACTCCCATGCCATTCAATCCGGAAATCTAATCTTCTGCTCCGGCCAGACGCCCCTGAACCCTTCCACCATGCTCATGGAAGGTGCTACGGCAACCGAACAGACGATGCTGGTATTATCCAATCTCGAAACGGTATTGAAAGCAGCAGGCACTGATCGTTCACGCATACTCAAGACTTCCGTGTTTTTGAAGAACTTTGCTGATTTTGAAAAAATGAACAAAGCGTACGAGACTTTTTTCGGCGATCATAAACCGGCACGCACCACAGTGGAAGTGAGCCGCTTGCCAAAAGATGCGTTGGTGGAGATTGATTGCGTGGCGGAGATCGGTTAGATGTCGGGTTCAATTTATAGTCTGAACATGGCCTTGAATTTTTTTCGTTGACCATCACTTTTGGCGAGTGCATTTCTCATTTCCAAAACGTCTGGAATGCCAGGTTCATCGATTGGTCTCAGTCCTTGCGTTTTCCCTCAATCTTCTGTCCACCCTGGTAGAGTATAAGTGAATTGACTTTAGCCTCACTTCCGCTGATAAACTCTATTTGTGCCTCCACCACTTTCAGAAAAAATTTAGTAGGTGACTCAGGATAAATTTCAAACTTTGCCTGCCCTGTTGCCTGCGACATCAGATGGCCATCTTCCAGGGTAATGGCGAGACTGAAATTGGGTTGAATCTCATACACGCCTGTATAGGTCTTCATCACATCGGGACTTACCGGGACTTCCATGTGTGTGGGTATGGGCTTATTGGTTTTCACCCCCTTCACTACATTGATCCTGTTTTTTAATAGCAGCTCGTTCACACCAGTCTTTCCGGTAATGTATTGATAGGTAGTAAACCCCGCATCAAATACGAAGTTCATTTTATCCTGAGGAAATATTTTGAATTTCTGGCTTCCGGTCCGCTGGCTATAAAGCTGGCCTCCATCCAGACTGATGATTCTGGATGTTCCGTCTTCAAAATCATATACGCCGGTGAGTGACTTGGTATACCCGTCATCCAATATAATTTTTGCGACCGCCTCCGGATAGGGCTTGCCAATAACAAGGGCTGCCATTCGAGTGGACACCTCTCCAGGGTTTTTACAATCACAATTGTCAAACACTGCTACAAATACGTCCTCCTTAGGCAAGTAAATTGCATTTGTGCTATACCCAAAAATACCACCTGAATGTTCAATTGTGGCACTGCCATTGATATCATTTAGCTCCCATCCAAAGCCATAATGGGTGGGCTTACCGTTGTTGAGTTTATTATCCGTAAACGCTTTTTGCATAGTCTCATGCTTCACCAGCTTGTTCGATTGAATCGACAGCTGCCAGGTGAGTAAGTCATCCACGGTGGACATAATGGACCCTGCCGCATAGGGTTGGCTAAGGCTCAGGTATTCGGCATTGACATAGTTTTCTTTTTTCTGATAACCCTGAGCTCGGTTTTTGATAATCATTGACTTGCTGCCGAAATACGAGTTTTTCATTCCCAGAGGGCCAAAAATATTCTTTTCCAAAAATTGTGGGTAAGGCACGCCGGATGTCTTCTCAATAATATAGCCCAACATGAAATAAGCGGAGTTGTTGTACTCCCATTTCTCTCCGGGGGCAAAATCCATTGGCTCATTTTTAAACAGATCAATCATTTCCATCGGAGTCATGTCGTTGCGCCACAACTTGGTCCAGCGCTCCATCCCGGTATAGCTCTTGATGCCGGAGGTGTGGGTAAGCAAATGGCGTATGGTAATGGTGTGCCCATGGGTTGGATATTTTTCAATGAACTTGGTAATTGGGTCTTCCAGGGCGAGCTTACCCTGTTCCATGAGCATGAGTATGGAAACAGATGTAAACTGCTTCGTGATTGAACCTATTTCAAAAACATGTTCGGGAGTCATGACAATGTTATGCTCCAGGTTGGCCATGCCGAATGCCTGCCGGTAAATTAGTTTGCCACCTTTGGCTACCAAGGCTACGGCACCAGGCTCATCTGATTTGTACTGCGCCGTCATCATCGCATCCATTTCAATCTTCAGATTTTGCCCAAAGGCGGAGGCCGAAACGAAAAGAAAAACTAGTAGATAATATAGCTTCATAGGGGTGCGGGTTGAGCTATTAAATATAAGCGAATAAACTCATCTGCACGTGTTAAGGTTACAGATACCCAAGTGCTTGGAATGAACTCTTTCATCTTCTCTCTGCTACAGAATATAATGAATAACCCGTTTTTCAAAATCGCCCTTGCTAAAGCTGCCCACCTCACAGGGAAGCCAGGGCGGATGCTGCGATTGTTTGCCCAACTGGTCCAACGGCTATCCGCAATGGACCGTGCCCATCTTTCAGTGAGTTGGCCATTCAATATAATAAAAGACTATTTTGTCCTTTATTTATTCTACCTTTGATTTTATTCAATGCCATACAATAGAAACGTTATGCAGCTCGGCACACCGCACACCTTCCACATTCCAGTAATGGGTTTGGCCTACACTATTGATACACCCATCAAAGTTGCCAGATTCGGGATCAATTCAGTTATTT
>JAYWDR010000343.1:0-4632 GCA_043779735.1 Cyclobacteriaceae bacterium
CGGATTTGATAGGAAGCTTCCTTCAGTGTATCTGCCGCCTTCACGAAGTCTTTGGAGATCGTGCCGAGGTATTTGCCGTCGAGTTCGGGGTCGTTGGTCATAGCATTTGACCGCTAAAATAAATTTAAAAAACTAAAAGACTTGCTTGTGGACAAATGATATCAATCTGCGTAAGCTATCAATAAATCAATAACCATGAATCGTACTGAGTTTCTGCAGAAATCATTGCTCACCGGCAGTGCTTTCCTATTGCCAGATGTGTTGACCAAAGGTCAGCAAGTCCAGGAAAGACCTGCAGCTCTCAAGCTCGAAATCGTAAAGGAGTTTGTCACTGTGGCGCACGGGAACTTTCAGCGGACGCAGGAAATGCTGGAGAGTGAGCATTTGTTATTGCACGTCTCCCACGACTGGGGTGGAGTCGACTATGAATCCGCCATAGAGGCCTGCGGGCATGTCGGCAACAAGGAGATAGCTCACTATCTTCTTGGCAAAGGCGCCAGATACAATATTTACCTGGCCTGCATGCTGGGGCACCTGGACACGGTGAAGAATGTACTCACATTCGCTCCTCAACTGCTCAACTCAAAAGGACCTCACGGACTTACCATGCTGCACCATGTCAGAAAAGGTGGCGATGGGTCGAAAGCGGTGGAGGAGTATTTGATGTCGCTTGGGGCGAAGGAAACCAAGATTGATTTCTATGCGAAGGCTTGAATTCCTGGTCGGCCAGGTCCTTTTTCAGCCCATTTTTTCGACATGGGATGACTCCAGCCATTGGTCGCAGTAGTTCTTAAGGTCGGGAAAGAATTTTTCAAATTCTATTTTGAATTCATTGTACGATTGCCTGAGATCTTCTGTGGCGTGCTGCATGTTGGATACAAAAGTCGCGCGTCGTGCCATGCCGCCCAGCACACGTTCAATGCCCTCCAGGTGGGCATAGTTCGCCAGCCAGTTGCCGCGCATCATGTAGGGAAGCATTTGATTGACGCGCTCCGGCAGATTGGCATGCTGTTGTGAAATGAGCTGGTACACTTTGGCGACGTAGATATCCAGGGGTTCTTCGGCGTAAGTATCCCAGTTGGCGGCCAGAAAATGGTCGTAAAAAATATCGACGATTACTCCTGAATAATGGCGGTAGGTGGGCCGCAGCCTGTTTTTACTTTGTCTCACGACGGCGTGGTGGTCAGTGAAAGCGTCAATGGCGCGGTGTAGTTCAATGCCTTTGGCTATGCCAGGCCCGAAGGTGGCAGCAAGGTCCCTTCCCTTCACGAAATCTCCAATGAAATTCCCGATTGTAATCTGTGGGTCTTGACCGGAAAGGTAACAATGGGCCAGAAAATTCATGGGTGTAATTTAGATCAAGAACTTTGATTTTTTTCCGGCAGATTTTCGCGGATTAATGCATGCAATTGGATATTCAACAATCTGCAGGAATCTGCGTGCATTCAATCTGCGATCCAGATAGCGATCGGGACGCGGGAAATGTATTACTTTGACTTTTGGTAAGTAAACCCGCCCATGGAAGCCATCCAGCAACTTAAACTTTTGATTAACCTCGCACGCATCGATGGTGATGTAGCGGCTAAAGAGCGACAATTCATTATTAACATTGGTCAGGCCAATCATTTGCTCGTGTCGGAAATATTGCCGCACTTCAGTGATGAGGACCCGGTGATGGTGCCGGCCGATTTATCCGCGGAGGAGAAGTTCGGATTTATTTTTCACCTGGTCCAGCTCATGAAGATCGATGAAAAACTCTATCGTGAGGAAATGAAGTACTGCGCAGAGCTGGCCGCCAAGCTGGGCTATCGCAAAGAAGTTCTGTTTGAGTTGATGCTGAAAGTGAAGAATGCCGCTATGGAGGCTGACGAGGTGGAAGCTCTGAAAAAACTTACCGCCACGTACCTTAACAGGGTATCATAGAACCATGATCCTGAATCTTTACGTAAAGAAGTTTTTACCAAGCTCAGGAAGATCATACAGGTCAGGATATACATTAATTTTTTTCTTATTACTACCGCTGGTTTCTTTTACTCAGGAAATTCCGGGAAAAAAGGAACTATTAGAGTGGGTGCAAGGAGAGCCTGTACAACGTGCGGCCGATAGTATTTACAATTTTCACCTTGATTACTACTATCGGTATCCTGATTTTGGATTACAACTCGCCTCCATGGTCCTGCAAAAGAGCCGACAGGAAAAATTTCTCTTGGGCGAGGGTATTGCACAAATCATGATGGCTAATGCAACCCTATATGCGTTTTCAAAGAACGTGGCCATGCATCATTATGACACCGCTGTTACCATATTAGAGCATTTGCCCCCAACGCGGTACCTGGCATTCGCCTACATGTACAAAATGAATTCTTCTGAAACCGGATTCGGAAAAGCGTAGATGTTCCATTGCACCGGCTCACCTGAATTCGCCAGGCTGATAATGGCAGAGTAAGCGAACTTGCCGTCAAGGTCCACTTGCTTCAGGCGGTAGTAAATGTTTGGTGATGGCAGGCGTGTTGCTTCTTCATCTTGTGATGAATATTCCCGGTCAACCGGTGTATGACTCTTTGCACCTTCTACTTGATTGACGATGGCAAACTCCAGACCGGTTTGGCTTCGCTGTACCAGGAAATAGTCATTAAATGTTTCGCCGATGCTCTTCCATTTCAGCAATATATAGCCTTGTTTTCGTTCAGCCGTAAGGATGAGTTGCGCAAGCGGCAACGCGAGCCATTCACCTCTGCTCTTGCTTGTCCGTCTCCACCTCCGCCAAAATACATGGTAGCGATGATGAGCGGCTGACTGGCAGCAAAGGCGAGAGCGAAGCCATCATCACTTCCTCCCACATACATGGGCAAGAGCACGCTGAGGGTCTGCCCGGTAACGGAAGCGAGAGTGAATCCATCGACATTTCCTCCCACATACATCGGCAAGAGAATACTTAAGTTTTGCCCGGTAGCGGAAGCCAAAGAGAATCCATCATCAGTCCCTCCCACGTACATAGGCAAGAGAATACTAAGGGCTTGTCCGGTTGAGGAAGCAATAGAAAAGCCGTCGTCGTTGCCTCCGAAATACATCGGCATCGGAATGCTCAGAGGAAGACCAGAAGAAGTAGCAACAGAAAAGCCGTCATCGTTGCCTCCATAATACATCGGAGTAATGCCCAGTGTCAAAGATGTTGGGCTACTCTGGCTAACCCCATCGTTATTCCCTCCGAGATATTGACCTTCAGCGGGAAAAACACTGGAAAGAATGGAGACAATCATCAATAGTGCATTTAATTTTGAAGGCATAGGAGCAATTGAAAATCAACCTGGCGTTCTAAACTATGTATTGTATCCAAAGCCAAATCCCAAATTGCATAAGCTAGCGGCACAAATCACCTATTTTTAGTGAACCACATCACCTTTTTAGTGAACTGCCGCCAGGACAGGGTGAATATTTTCCTGAAAAAAGGCGCCGCTGCCTCTGTGGCAACAACCCTATCTAAATCCCACAAGGCCTGCAGGTACTTTGCAATGACCACCGACTCTGAAAACTCTTTTTCCATTTTCTTCCTGCCGTTTTCACCGAATGTTCTTAATGACTGGGTATCAAATTCGCTCATCTCCATCATTTTTTGCCCCAGGTCTTCCGGATACTTCTGCAGGCACAATAAGCCGTTGTAGTTGTGCTCTACCACCTGGCGGCAGCCGGGAACGGCGGTGGTGATGATGGGTTTACCAGAACTCGCAGCCTCCAGGAGCACGCGCGGCGTGCCTTCGCGATAGGATGGAAGCACAATACAGTCCGCGTTGTGAATAAAAGGACGCACGTCTTCGGTGGTTCCCAGGTATTCAACAACTCCATCCTCGATCCATCGGTCGATAGTCGGGAGTTTGATGCCTCTTTTATGTTTAGGGTCTTTGGCTCCCAGAATCTGGAAGCGTGCCTTGACGCCCTTCGCGTGGAGTAGTCTGATGGCTTCAATGTATTCCATCACACCTTTGTCAATGATGAGTCTTGAAATGAGGAGGAAGGTAAAGGGTTCGTTCCGGGCAAAGGGTTGCGGAGTAAACCGATTCAAGTCAATTCCTGAGCCAGGCACCAGATCAACAATCTCAGGTGCGACTAATTTCTTTTCCAGGAAAAGGCTGAGGTCATCGGGATTTTGAAAGAATACTTTTCGGGGAAAGCGAAAGGCGATCTTGTAAAGCATCAAGGCAAAGGCCGAAGTAAGATTGGCTTTAAGAAACACCGTTCCAAGTCCACAGACGTTATTCACTATAGGAATTTTTAGAAGGGCAGCGGCGAAAGTCCCGTAGATATTCGGCTTGATGGTGTAATGCAGAACGACATCAGGCTTGATCTTTCGGTACAGAGACCAAAGCTCAATGGCCAGCGCCGCATCTTTTATTGGATTGGCGCCACGGCTGTCCATGTGCACGTGATGATGGATGCAGCCTGTCATGACGAGGTATTTTGTACAACGATCCGTGGGGGCTACCGTGTGGATCGTGTGACCTTGAGCGAGCAGGGTCCTTACCAGACCCAGCCTGAAATTGAAGATATTCCAGGAAGTGTTGACGACAATGGCAACGTTCATCGATGGGAATTTCAACAAGTGGCGGGAATGATTTATATGTTTTTAGTGAAGGC
>JAYWDR010000344.1:0-4627 GCA_043779735.1 Cyclobacteriaceae bacterium
GGGAAAGTTCTTCCTGCTGAGTAGAATAGCAAATGAATAGAATATCTTTTTATGCAATTATCACGGTCTTGGTCATGCTGGACAGTCTTCTGTTGACAAGTCCTAGCCTGTTGGGAAAGATTGGGTTGATCATTTATAAGTACCAGTACCTCCGGACCTTCCCGAGAATATTACTGACCGTGGGTCTTGTGGTGACAATTGCCATCTTGATAAGTGAACTCATTCGTGTTCTCGTAAGAAAGCGCAAACTTGGGAGAGGAAAGGGTATAGCATTATTGCTATTCATGATCTGTGCAAGCGCTGGGATCGTGCATAAGACAGCATTGGATTTTTCAAAGTGGGCTTACAGTCATACGGGCATGCGTTTTAAGTATGGTGCGTATTTGTTGCCGACACTTGTGATGGTAACTTTTGCATATGCACTTGTTACCTTACCTAAAAAACAGCAACCACGCTCTGCCTGATGTGGTGAAGCAAAAAAAAGAGTTTGGCATGATTACCGTAGATCCAAAAGAGCTTACCCTGGCCAAATTGCAGGGCTACCTGCAAGGGGCTGTGGCGCCTCGTCCGATTGCTTTTGCAAGCACTATCGATAAGGCTGGAAATGTGAACCTAAGTCCTTTTAGCTTTTTCAACGCCTTTAGCATTGCTCCGCCGATCCTTATTTTCTCCCCTTCTCGCAGAGGCCGGAACAATACAACAAAACACACATTTGACAATGTGAAAGCCGTACCGGAAGTGGTAATCAATATTGTCAACTATGATATGGTTCAGCAGGTCTCTTTGGCCAGTTGCGAGTATCCTTATGGAGTAAATGAATTTGTCAAGGCGGGTCTTACGGAAGTACCATCAACGATGATAAGGCCACCCCGTGTGGCGGAGTCACCAGTCTCGATGGAGTGCAAGGTCAACCAGATCATTGAGTTAGGTACCCAGGGAGGGGCCGGTAACCTGGTTATCTGTGAAGTTCTGTTGATCCATATTAAGGAAGAAGTCCTTGACGGAAACGGGCGCATTGACCCGAGAAAGATGGACGCTGTCGCACGCATGGGTGGTGATTACTATCTCCGCGCGCAAAGTGAAAATATCTTTACTGTGCCCAAGCCAAACGAAAAATTGGGTATAGGATTCGATAAGATTCCCGCAGCGATTCGAAGCAGCTCTGTGCTATCCGGCAATGACCTGGGACGACTCGCCAATATTGAACGACTGCCCGATATGTCAAGTGCAGTATCGTATGCCAAAGAGGAAAAGGAATTAGTGATGACGATGTCAAAAGGCAGGGATGCTGTCCATCAACTCGCACAAAAATTCCTGAGAGAAGGCAAATTAGAAGAAGCGTGGAAAACGCTGCTTGCTTTTGAAGTCTAAGGTTTGGATTACCTCTCTAATCCCGGTACATCACCCTCTTTACGGCCTTTATTGTTCTTTCAACGCTTGGCAGTATTTCCTGTATGAGTGTAGACGCGTAGGGAAGTGGGGCATCCAGGTTGTTGATTCGCTGGATGGGAGCATCCAGGAAATCAAATGCGTGCTTTTGTATATGGTAGGTGATCTCGGTGGCAATGGAGGATAAAGGCCAGGCCTCTTCTACGACTACCAATCGATTTGTTTTCTTGACAGATTCCACAATCGTGGCATAATCAATCGGACGGACAGATCGCAGGTCTATCACCTCGACAGAAATATTTTCCTTTTCCAATTCCTGAGCGGCAGCCAGCGCAACTTTCATGATTTTACCAAACGAAGCAATGGTCACATCCGTACCTGACCTCTTTATGTCAGCCAAGCCGATCGGGATAAGATATTCTTCTTCGGGCACTTCCCCTTTTTCTCCATACATCACTTCTGACTCCATGAAGATTACAGGATCATCATCACGGATAGCGGTCTTTAGCAAACCTTTGGCATCATATGGATTAGAAGGCACTACTACTTTTAATCCAGGAGTGTTGGCAAACCAATTCTCAAAGTTTTGGGAGTGTTGTGCTCCTAGCTGGCCTGCGCTACCAGTAGGGCCACGAAAAACTATCGGTACATTGTATTGACCACCTGACATCGAGTATAGTTTGGCGGCTGCGTTGATGATCTGGTCTATGGCCACTAACGAGAAGTTGAAGGTCATAAACTCAACAATCGGGCGAATGCCATTGGCGGCAGCCCCTACAGCTACGCCAGCAAATCCAAGTTCAGAAATGGGTGTATCTATCACTCTGTCTGGACCAAACTCATCCAGCATGCCCTGACTTACCTTGTAGGCACCATTGTACTCAGCCACTTCTTCTCCCATCAGGAAAACACGTGGGTCTCTGCGCATTTCTTCATTCATTGCCTCCCGCAGGGCTTCACGAAACTGGATTTCACGCATAAGATTGATGATATGGAGTGTAAAAATAAGAGGCGGATCATCAGGATGAAAGGTTTGACTGAATTTCTGAACCATTCTTTTTCTGGCTGATTGCCACTTTGCTGTAAACCCCATTATAAAGGTTGTGGACACCGTAAAAAAAACCCTGCCTCGTGTGGAGACAGGGTCTATAAGAATACCAGGTCTTGACCTACTTCAAGGCGTTACGGAAAGCTTCTGAGGTATTGAATTTGCTGAACTCAAGATCAGTCAGGGCCTTGTCTTTCAGTGTCGGATCGGCCTTCACGGCGCTTGACAAACTGCTCACTACTTTATCAGCATTGCCAGACCGGGCAGCGGCCACCGCGGCACCATAGTAGGCGATGGCCAGGTTGCCGTTCTTAGAAGTTGCTTCGTTGAAAGAATTTGCTGCATTGGCATAATCTTTTGAAAGAAGTTGTGCCAATCCTTTATTGAAAAGGTTGATATCGGTCGTCAGGGCAGATGACTCAGAGCGAACAGACGCATCGTATTTCCCTATGTATATTTCTGAAGCACCTTTCACACCATTCACACCACGTGCTACATCATTGCTTGCACCGTTGAGCGCTTTGTTAGCATAGCTCGCGGCTTTGTATGGGTTACCATTCATGAGAGAAACGGTGGCAAGGTTTGCACTCACTTCCGGTGTCTCACGGATTTTGGCCGCAAGTTCCAATTGTGCGGAGGCTTTGCTTGCCATATCAGCGGCGAGGCTTGGGTTTTCAATGGCCATTTGCAAATAAGTGGCACCTAAATTATTGTGGGCATTCCAGTTGGCGCCTTTCTTAGTTGCCGCTACGTAGATGGCTGCTTTCTCTTCCATGGATGGTGAGAGGGTGGCGGCAAACATCAACTCCTCAAAAGTAAGGGCGTCCATGGGAGCAGCACTTTGTGAAATTTGTTTTGCCAAAACAGCAATTTCAGCTTCAGTTTTCTTTTTCTTGGAGGTCAGTATTTCGGTCTTCGCTGTACGCAGGCCTGGATATACTTCTTTAAATACTTTCTTGTAAGAAGGGAACTTCTTCAGCTGTTTCTCCTGGTCTTCAAATGAACCACCGCTGTTAATGACATTGAGGTACGCCGACTTTTCATCGGAGGTAACACCATTATAGGAAGCTAATGCAGCCTTGAATCCGTTCCAATCATCCACGATAGGCTTCAGGATGAACTTGATAGAGTCTGCCTTGCCTTTGTAATCATATTTTTTCATTTGAGCACGATAGTACTTTTCGATCACTTTCGCACGCTCTTCCGAGAGTTTGCTGTTGATACGCTCACGACCTTCTGGCGAGTGAGTACCGGTGATTGATACGGTGCGGGTCAGGTTCTTTGAAGCGATGAATGCATCCAATTGCTTGCCTTTGTCGCTGCTGGTTTCTGATTTACGGAGCACTGCTTTTCCTTGTTCGAATAGGAAGTCAGGAATCACAACAGGGACGATTTCTTCTTTGTTATTATAACCATGATCAGCGAAGGCTGTGTAGTATGAATTCTGAACCAATTTGCTTGTAGTAATTACTCCTACTGCTACATCCAATCTAGCTGTCTTGAGGGTCTTGGTGCCTTTCTGGGCAACACCTTCAACTTGTATTGTGCCGGTTTTGTAGGCAGGCTGGTAGGCGAAACTGAAGCTCTTTGTTATCTTAGGTTGTTCAGTGGCGCTATTTGCATAGTCATCGCCCTTAAAGGGGATGGCTGGGAGAGCCATTTCTTTGTCGCCATACTTGTAAAAGCTGTTGAGGGTATAGACCGTGCCTTTCTTCAACATCTTAACAGGTAAACTGGCAACCATTTCATAGGCTACCGTGTCTTTATGGACTTCCAGCGGGTTAGGGGTCACCGTCAGATTTTGCTGCTTCGCCAGTTTAATCATTTGGGGAAGCGTGCATCCGGCCAGGCTCAACATGCCGATGATCACAATCGAGTATACTACTTTTCTCATGGATGGTTTGTTAGGGTTTTCGAAAACGAGTTGCAAAGCTAACTCTATGGCGATTTTTATGCAACTATAGTCAAAAAAATAAAGTACCGCGTCAGCACCCTCCTCCCTGAAAGGCGTTATATTTGCAAACAGGTTTTTTTATTCGCTAAAGTGCATTTAGCTTAGATAAACGAAGGTTTTGGTTATGGAGGAACAAATGAAACGGTTACAGCTATTTTTTCAGGAGCATGCTTTTGGGGTTTGTTCGGCTTTGGGCGAAAAACTAGGCATCGCATCCTCCAGCATCAGGTTGTTCT
>JAYWDR010000345.1:0-4621 GCA_043779735.1 Cyclobacteriaceae bacterium
GGGATGAGCGGAGCACAGCCCAAGGCAGGGAAAATGGCGGGCTGTATTTCGGTCATTGCAGAAGTAAATCCGAAGGCAGCCCAAAAAAGATATCAACAAGGCTGGGTAGATGAGCTGACCGACAACCTCGACGAACTGGTAAGAAAAGTTGGGGAAGCAAAACGGCTGCGGCTGGCCGTGTCACTGGCCTACCAGGGCAATGTTGTAGATGTGTGGGAACGATTTGCCTTTGAAGAAATCCATGTGGACCTGGGCTCCGACCAAACATCTCTGCACAACCCCTGGGCGGGAGGCTATTATCCGGCCTCACTTTCCTTCGAGGATGCCAATGAACAGATGGTGAAAGACCCTTCGGAATTCAAGAAGCAAGTGCAGGACTCCTTGCGGCGGCAGGCGACGGCGATCAATCATCATACACTTAGAGGAACGTACTTTTTTGACTACGGCAATGCCTTCTTGCTGGAGGCGTCCAGGGCCGGAGCAGATGTAATGGCAACCGATGGCATCAATTTCAAGTATCCTTCCTACGTGCAAGACATCATGGGGCCCTTGTGTTTTGACTATGGCTTTGGACCCTTTCGATGGGTGTGCACATCGGGGTTGCAGGAGGATTTGGATTTGACCGATCTGCTGGCAGAAAAAGTATTGGAAGAAATTCTTGTAAGTGCACCCAGGGAGATTCATTCACAGCTAAAGGATAATATCGCATGGATCCGTTCTGCGAAAGAAAACAACCTCGTGGTAGGTTCAAAAGCAAGGATTCTTTATGCGGATGCGGAAGGTCGTGTGAAAATTGCGGAAGCTTTTAATAAAGCCATACAGGATGGAAATCTTGGCCCGGTTGTTCTTGGCCGTGATCATCACGATGTTTCGGGTACCGACAGTCCCTATCGGGAGACTTCTAATATTTATGATGGGTCGCGCTTCACTGCCGACATGGCCGTGCACAACGTTATTGGCGATTCTTTCAGAGGAGCGACATGGGTGTCGTTGCACAACGGGGGTGGTGTGGGATGGGGGGAGGTAATCAACGGCGGTTTTGGTTTGCTGCTAGATGGATCGAATGATGCGGAGAGGAAGTTGCAGAGCATGTTACACTTTGATGTAGACAATGGCATTGCACGCCGGTCCTGGGCCCGGAATGAAGGCGCCATCGAAGCCATAAAGCGAGCACAACAACAGAATCCTGATTTGCAGATCACGCTACCGCATCTTACGGATGATTCAGTTATTAATAAACTATTCTAATGCTCCGGCCTTTTTACTTCTTATTGTTCAAGATCCTTGGTTGGAAAATCAACGGCAGTTTGCCGACAGATATTAAAAAGTATATCATCGCGGTGGCTCCTCATACCAGCAGTTGGGATTTTCCGCTAGGGTTGGCAACAAGAAGTCTTTTAGGAATCCATAAAGCGAAGTTCCTGGGAAAAAGTCAGTTGTTCAAGCCGCCGTTCGGTTGGTTCTTTCGGGCGTTAGGCGGTCATCCGGTTGACCGATCCTCTCACCATGATATGGTAGACCAGGTGGTAAAGATTTTTGACAACCATGATGAATTTGTGCTGGCCCTGGCGCCGGAGGGCACGCGCAAGAAAGTGGACAAATTACGTACAGGTTTCTATTTCATTGCCAAAGGGGCCCACGTCCCCATTATTCCGATGGGGTTTGATTTTTCTAAAAAGGAGATAATCGTGGGGCAGCCACTGTACACTACTGTCCATTTTGACAGCGATATGGAGAAAATTATGTCATTTTATCGAACCATTAGGGGGAGAAATCCGGCATTAGGCATATCTTGATTTCTGCAAGTCGTCTTGAGGTATTACTTTTGTAGTACACTTCAACAAATACAACTATGATGAAAAAACTAAGAATTTCGTTTGTGACTATGTTGGCGGTATTGGCCATACAGCCAGCATTCGGACAGGCAGCGTTGTCTCTAGGGTTAAAGGGTGGATTAAATTTTGCTAACATAAACACCAGTAACATCGGTTCAGCATATGCAAGTCGGACCGGGTATCACGTCGGAGCGTTTGTGTTGGTCAAATTCGCAAAGTTTGGCATCCAACCCGAAATTATTTATTCTCAGCAAGGGTCTTCTGTACAGTTCAGTGGTCTTAATGTTGATACTAATTTAAGTTATTTGAACATCCCCGTTATTGCCAAACTCTATTTGGTGGGTGGATTCAATCTTCAGGTTGGACCTCAGTTTGGATTTCTGATGAGCGCAACGGGGCCTGTTTCAAGTTCAGGCGGTTCCGTTACCACTGGAGACATTAAGAGCTCGCTCACTGGATCTGATATAAGTATTGGAATAGGTGCCGGGGTGGACCTTCCATTTGGCTTAAATTTTGATGCTCGCTACAACCTTGGCGTTTCAGATGTGAACAATCAGGCAGGTTCTGCCGCTGCCAAGAATCAGGTATTTCAGTTTTCTGTTGGTTATAAACTAATTAAGAAAGGCATTTAGTCATTAGCACTATCTTTGAACAGGAAGCCGCCTCGAATTTTTCGGAGCGGCTTTTTTGTTGTGTAGATTTGAGC
Source organism: Cyclobacteriaceae bacterium (assembly GCA_043779735.1). Classification (GTDB taxonomy): domain Bacteria; phylum Bacteroidota; class Bacteroidia; order Cytophagales; family Cyclobacteriaceae; genus ELB16-189. The sequence continues at coordinate 2,542 of JAYWDR010000345.1, forward strand.
TGTGATCGCAGAGAATTATCAGCAAACCCTGGACTATTTGTACAAATCCCTGCCCATGTTTCAGCGGGTGGGGGCGGCGGCCTACAAAAATGATCTGACCAATACGATCGCACTTTGTAAGTCCCTTGGAAATCCGGAAAGGATGTTTAAGTCGATTCATGTGGCCGGCACCAATGGCAAGGGCAGCACCTCCCACATACTGGCGGCCATTCTGCAATCGGCAGGGTACAAGACTGGTCTTTACACATCGCCCCACTTGAAGGAATTTACCGAACGGATAAAAGTCAACGGGCAGGAAGTGGACAGAAATTTTGTTGTGGCCTTTGTGAAGGGCATTAAGCCTGTTCTCGAAAGGGTGCATCCTTCCTTCTTTGAAATGACCGTCGCCATGGCCTTTCAATATTTTGCATTTATGAAAGTGAACATCGCGGTGATTGAGGTCGGGTTGGGCGGCAGGTTGGATTCCACGAACGTTATTACGCCTGAAGTGTCGGTGATTACCAACATCAGCTTTGACCACAAAGAGTTGCTGGGTGACACGCTCGAAAAGATTGCATTTGAAAAGGCCGGCATCATAAAAGATGGTGTGCCCGTTGTCATCAGTGAGCGGCAGTCAGCGGTCGAACATGTGTTTGTCCGACAGGCCGCACTACACTCGAGCCCTATTTCGTTTGCATCGGATGTGATTAGTTTGCGTCCTGGCAAATATGGATATGATGCCTGGCAGGCCGAAAGACCATGGCTTACCAATATCCACATGGACTTGAAAGGCCAGTACCAACGAAAAAATCTTCCAGGAGTATTAGCCTCCGTATTGCAGCTTCGCAACAATGGGTTTGAAATTTCTGATGCCGATATTCAAAAAGGCGTGTCGGTGGCAGCTTCGCTCACAGGCCTGAAAGGTCGTTGGCAAATACTGCATACTGAGCCGTTGACGGTGTGTGATACAGGCCACAATCCTGCCGGGATCGCGGAAGTTCTGCACCAGATTAACCTCACGCCGCATCGACATCTGCATATTGTATTCGGGGTAGTGAAGGACAAAGACCTCAGTGAAGTACTTCACCTTTTGCCGTCAGAAGCTAGCTACTATTTTTGCCAGGCTAATATTCCGCGCGCGATGGAAGCCGCATTACTAAAAGAGGCCGCAGCGAAAGTTGGTCTGAGAGGAAAAGTTGTTCTGAATGTAAATGAAGCTTTACTGGAAGCAACGCAAAATGCCGCGAAAGATGACCTGATTTTCATCGGTGGCAGTACGTTTGTGGTGGCTGAGATTGACGGACTTTGATTGTGTGTGATTGAAAAATAAACTCGAACGTTTTAGGATCATTTCAGAGCGGGCCAACGTGATTGAGCCCGGGAAAGAGCTCTTTTCAAAAATTAGGGGACATTGGAATACGCTTTACTTTATTAACAATAATCCAATCACAGTAGAACTGGCCTGTGGGAGAGGAGAATACTCGGTGGCACTGGCTAAACTATTTCCCAACCGGAATCACCTAGGTGTGGATATTAAAGGTGACCGCATCTGGAAAGGCAGCACCCTCGCCGTCGAACAGAAACTTGCCAACATTGGATTCCTGAGGACCGACATTTTAAATATGGATGTTTTCTTTGATCCGCACGAGCTGGATGAAATATGGCTTACGTTTCCGGATCCGCGACCTAAGAAGCGCGATGTAAAGAGACGACTGACCAATGGCCGGTTTCTAGAATTGTACAAAAAAGTGCTTCGACCTGGGGGGTACCTGAGACTGAAGACGGACAATACCGGGTTATTTGAATATACCCTTGAGGAGCTGAGTCAAAGGGACGACATTGAGGACATGGTCTCTACCCATGATGTGTATCAATCACCACTCCGCACAGAGTGTTTTGACATCAAGACACGCTATGAGGAAATGTTTGCCTCTCAGGGCGAGAAAATCAAATATCTCCGCTTTCGGTTTAAGCCTGAAAAATCTGCCTGAACTCGTAACATTTTGTTAATCTGTATTAGAACTACATCAATCTTCCAGTTCTTCTAAAACCCTCGAAAGATGTTCATAGTCTTTAAGGCCGGGCGTCAACTCGCGAGAGC
>JAYWDR010000346.1:0-4597 GCA_043779735.1 Cyclobacteriaceae bacterium
TGCAATGAGTTTGTCTGGACATTGACGCTCGCACCAAATGCGCCCGCTCCATTGGTAGAAGTTCCCACACCACGCTGTATCTGTATGCTCTGCGTGGAAGAAGCAATATCAGGGATGTCGACCCAAAATGTTCCTTGCGATTCGCTGTCGTTATACGGAATGCCGTTGATAGTAACGTTGACACGGGTGGCATCGCTTCCGCGAATGCGAATTCCCGTATAGCCCACGCCAGCTCCTGCATCAGAGGTGGTAACGACTGAAGGCGTCCAATTAAGAATCAGCGGCAGGTCTTGTCCAAAATTTTGTTTTTGGATAGCCTGCCGGGTGATGTTCATGAAAGTGGTAGGGGTTTTTTCATTCGCGCGGGTAGCAGAAATCACAACAGCGTCAGTCATCGTGGAAGACTCTTCCAAAACTATTTCAAGATTGGCGTTACTTTGGAGATCGACACTCTCTGTTTTGTCAGCATACCCCAAGAATTTCACGTGCAAAACGTGATTGCCTGCTGAAAGTTTGTCGAGCCGGAACCAGCCTAGCTCATCCGCCACAGCGGAGGATTTGCTTCCATCGACCTGTAGGGTGGCACCGGCCAGTGCCCGATTTTCTTTTGCTTCGCGGACGTAGCCGGTGATAGAAAATTGTGCCTGCGCAACAAAGGCGAGGGCTTGAAGCACAACAATGAAAATTAGTCTATGCACGATTACTGTGGTCTAAGCGACGTGTAAGGGATACTGTACGTACGATTAAACCATTCTTCCCTTCGTCCGCATTACCGGCATCAGGTTCTATGGGTATGATCTCAGCCTGTGGTATTTGGCACCCCTTACTGCATCAAAGATAACAAAGCTCTGTTGCATAAATCAAAAAAGGATGCCTTTAGCCAAATAGCGCTGAATTGCGGCTGGGCTGACCGGTTTCGGTCTGTGAGGACACAGACCCCGGCCATGGCAATCAGGTGTCGCGATGGACTCCCTTAAAGAAATCGACAAGAATCAGATACGTTTAAGCAATGAAACCATAGAGCATGCATCTGAAAGTTTTGCTTTCAGTTCACTTATTCCAATCCGATCCTGTAGCATCGTATCGCGATGACGGATGGTCACCGTATCATCCTGCAGCGTTTGATGATCAATGGTGACGCAGAATGGCGTGCCGATAGCATCCATTCGCCGATACCGCTTGCCAATGGTGTCCTTATCTTCGTAGTAACACTGAAAATCAAACTTGAGATCATTCATGATTGCTTCCCCCTTCTCAGGCAGGCCGTCCTTTTTCATCAAAGGCAGAATGGCCACTTTATGGGGTGCCAGGGGGGCCGGAATTCTCAGTACCACCCGCTCGCTGCCATCCTCCAGTTTTTCTTCATGATAGGATGCCGACAGTACTGACAAGAACATTCTATCAAGCCCCAAGGAGGTTTCCACCACAAAAGGGATAAAACTTTGATTGTCTTCCGGATCAAAATATTGCAATTTCTTTCCGGAAAATTTCTCATGACTCTTTAGGTCAAAGTCGGTACGTGAATGAATCCCTTCCAATTCCTTAAAACCCATGGGGAAGTTAAACTGGATGTCGCAGGCTGCATTGGCATAGTGGGCCAGGTTAAGATGGTCATGAAACCGGTAGTTTCCTTCACCAAGTCCCAGGGTCATGTGCCACTTCATTCGCCTGTGTTTCCAGAACTCATACCATTTCATCTCTTCGCCCGGCTTGACAAAGAATTGCATTTCCATTTGCTCAAATTCACGCATGCGGAAAATGAATTGGCGTGCAACAATTTCATTGCGGAAAGCTTTTCCAATCTGTGCTATGCCGAAAGGAATCTTCATCCTGCCGGTTTTTTGGACGTTCAGGAAGTTGACAAAAATTCCCTGCGCCGTTTCCGGTCTCAGATAAATCTTATTGGCATCTTCGGCGACAGAACCCATGTCGGTAGAGAACATGAGGTTGAATTGACGGACGTCTGTCCAATTCTTGGTACCGGAGACGGGGTCAGCAATTTCCAAATCGATCACCAATTGCTTCAAGCCAGCCATGTCATTGCTATCCAGTGTGTCTTTCAGGCGCGCATTGGTCTCTTCAATTTTCTTCTGATACTCCAGCACGCGCGGGTTTGTGGCCAAATACATGGTCTTATCGAAGGATTCTCCGAATCGCTTGGCAGCCTTCTCCACTTCTTTATCAATCTTCTCCTCCATTTTCGCAATAGCGTCTTCGATCAGAACATCGGCCCGGTAGCGTTTTTTGGAGTCCTTGTTGTCAAGCATCGGATCACTGAAGGCATCCACATGGCCGGAAGCCTTCCAGATGGTGGGGTGCATGAAGATGGCAGCATCAAGTCCCACAATGGCGGGATGCAGTTGGGTCATAAACCGCCACCAATATTCCTTGATATTGTTTTTCAGTTCCACGCCATTCTGACCATAGTCGTAAACAGCTCCCAACCCATCATAAATTTCACTGGATTGAAATACAAAGCCATATTCTTTTGCGTGAGATACTATTTTTTTTAGAAGATTTTCGTCATGTTGGGTCATAGGTGTGCAAAGATACTTTCAAATTTCAGAAGGAGAAGCCAAGAATTAAATTCCTTGATGGGGCAGTTCAAGAGTAAACCGGGTACCTTCCCCAACAGCCACCACATGAATCATGGAGTTGAATCCCAGAAGGCCTGCCGTTTTAGCAGCCTGAGTCCTTCCAACCCGATTGAGAAAAAAAGCGATGAATGAAAAGGCGATGAAGCCAACATAAATAAAAGGTTGTACATGAATCTCAAGCAACCAGTCCAAAAAAACATACATAGTGGTTACCACAAAAATCAGCACGGATAACCGGCTGATTAGGACACCCCTTTTGCGCTCCGATTGACTCTTACTATTGGCATAGACCAAATTGCTTCAGGTGTGAAGAAACCATTCTCGCCTAAAAATAGAGGAATTGGACTATTCCGTTCTTTTCTTTTGTCTAATTATATTTATTTAAAAGGTCGACACTCCTTATTTTACGTCATGATCCAAACTATTGGGCTGGCCATTGCTTTTTCACCTACAGCCGAGCGTATGATGGCCGAGGCGGCCCATTTTGGCAGACAGTTTCGGGCCCGCCTGGTGTTGATACACGTGGGCGATCATGGCCCGAAGGAAGAAGAACTCATGCAATCCTTGTTGACAAGTCGCGGCATTTCGTACGAATCTGTCACCGTACGCTGGGACACGGGAGATGCCGCGAGAGCCATTCTTAAAGTCTGCGAAACAGAAAAAGTTGACTTGCTCATAGCTGGCGCTCTGAAAAAGGAGGACTTGCTTCACTACTACCTCGGCACCATCGCACGACGCATCATGCGACGGGCACAATGCTCTGTCCTGTTACTTACCAAGCCTTCCTTGCAGCCTGATGACTTCAAGAATATAGTAGTCGACGCAGAAGAAAGCCCTTACGTTCACGCATCGATTTCGCTCGCGTGTCGGTTTGCCAAGAAGGAAAAAAACACATGGTTGCATGTGGTGCGTGAACTGAAAATGTATGGCCTGGCAATGTCTGCCTCCGATCAGGCCTCCGAAGACGAATATGAAAACATCAGGCATGGGTTGGTGAAGGATGAAGTTGAAAAAGTGGAAGAATTGCTTCAGGATATCCCACATGAAAACATAAAAACGAATATCAAAGTTGTTTCCGGGAAATCCGGCTTTGAACTGGTGCAGTTCGCAAAGCGAAAGCAGGCTGATCTACTGGTGGTAGCTGCTCCCCGCAGGCGATTCAAATTCCTTGACCGCCTGTTCACGCATGACCTGGAATATGTATTCGCCGACCTGCCATGCAATTTGTTAATTGTCCACCCCAGAAAGGAGGATCCGCATGGCTAACCTTTCTCATTCCGAATTGATTCAACTCATGGTGCAACTTAGCGTGATGCTGGCCTTCGGCCGCATCCTTGCGGAGGTGGCCAGAAAATTTAAACAACCCGCCGTTGTAGGTGAAATTGTTGCCGGACTCATCCTCGGTCCCACCATCCTGGGATTTTTTTCGCCCGACTCATTTGATTTACTATTTCCAAAAATAGGAGCCTCGGCTGTCGTACTGGATGGCTTTACGAAAGTGGCGGTGGTACTGCTATTGTTCATCGCCGGACTAGAGGTTGACTTGCACATCGTTTTCCAGCAAGGCAAACAGGCTATTTCATCGAGTCTATTCGGACTGATCATTCCTTTCTTCCTGGGCTTCATTATTCCATATTCTTTTCCGACATTCTTTGGTAATACGTCAGAGACAGACCATCTTCTGTTCTCGCTCTTCATGGGTACCGCGATGGCAATCTCGGCATTGCCGGTGATCGTGCGAATCATGATGGACCTTAAGCTGTTCAAAACCAAAATCGGGATGCTGGTGGTAGCCTCCGCGATGGTGGATGACATTATTGGCTGGATGATATTTGCAATCATTCTGGGGATGATTGGCAAGGGTGGTGATATGTCAGTGGGCTATACGCTTCTTCTTACTGTCGGCTTCACGGTCTTTATGCTCACGATTGGCCGGGGGTTGCTGAATCGTCTTCTTCCTTGGATAAACAAAAAACTTGCCTGGCCAGGGGGCTTGCTGT
>JAYWDR010000347.1:0-12538 GCA_043779735.1 Cyclobacteriaceae bacterium
GCCTCGTGCGGATGGATGGTACCAACGTACACATGAAGGCTCTTGAAAAGTTGACGGCCGATACTGTTCTTGGGTAACATACCGCGTACAGCATGCTCAATCAATCTCTCAGGATATTTTGCTTTGATCATGTTAGGGGTTGACTCCCGCTGGCCACCATTGTAACCGGAGTGAGTGAAGATCACCCGATCCGTCCACTTCTTCCCGGTCATCTTTACTTTCTCAGCATTGATTACTACCACATGGTCACCACAATCAACATGGGGAGTGTAACTGGGCTTGTGCTTGCCACGGATTACTTTCGCAATCTGGCTGGCTACGCGGCCCAGTACCTGGTCTTCAGCATCCACCAAAACCCAGTTTTTCTCGGCGCTTGCTTTGTTTGCGTTCTTAGTCTTGAAACTGATCGAATCCACTTGAATAAAAGGTTAAACTACATTAATGACTCAGCACTCTTCAAAAAGGGACACAAAAGTAGACCCAATAAATAGATAATGCAAGCCACAAACTGAATTTACCGAAGGTTGAGGCTGAGGCCTCCGGAAGCATTACCGGACGTTTGCCGACAGTTGTTTTAGAAGTGCTGTAAAGTCCTTAGGATAAGGAGCTTGCGTGTAGATTAAAGCGCCATCCAACCCTAAAAATTCAAGTGATAATGCATGAAGAGCCATCCGCTTAAGGAGGGGCTGCTCTTCCGAATCCTTCTTCACTCGAAAACCCCTTTTTATTGATGAAACAAGAAATGGCTGGCCACCATAAAGTGCGTCTCCGGTGATGGGGGCTCCCAACGAGGCCAGGTGAATTCGAATTTGATGCATCCTTCCTGTCACGGGGTTACATTCTATGAGAGAATGGTGTGTGAAAACCTTCAGCGTAGTAAAAGTGGTTTGAGCATCTTTTCCTTTCGAGGTAAGCTTCACCGTACCGTCATTTTGCTTCAATATTGGCGCGTCCACCAGAATATCAGTAAGATCATGTCTGCCATCGACCACAGCATGGTAAATTTTCTTTACCTCCCGGTGCTCAAACTGCAGACTCAAATGACGGTAGGCCTCTGGGTTGCGGGCGATGGCAAGGATCCCCGAAGTATCTTTGTCAAGTCGGTGGCCAACTTGGGCGGCCGGCTCCAAGGTGCGGGCCAGGGCAAGTATATTGACCAGCTCTACCCGGTCTTCCAGAGTAGCAATAAAGGGGGGCTTGTTGATCAGAAGGTAATCTTGATTCTGAAAAAGAATTAAATCAGAAAGCTTTGGTGGTCGCACGTGAGCCATAGATATATTTTCTCAAACGACACTAATCTCAAACGACACTAATCCTTACCTTCATCACCTATTGCCCTTGGCAACTTAAAGCTAAAAGTAGAGCCTTTCCCCACGACACTTTCCACTTCTGCCTGTGAGCCATGACCTTCCAGAATATGCTTGACGATAGCCAGGCCAAGTCCCGTTCCACCTTTCTCACGACTGCGGCTTTTGTCTACCCTGTAAAATCGTTCAAAGATTCTCGAAAAATGCTGTGCCGGAATCCCTTCACCATTGTCGCTGATAAGCGTGGTGATATTTTTCTTGCCTATATCAAACCAAATTGTGACATCCCCTCCCTCTGGTGTATGGTTGATAGCGTTGGATATCAAATTGGTGACGACTTGTGTAATGCCTTGCCAGTCAGCGTAGGCGGCCAGTTTGGGCTGAGAATTAAATCGCAGCCGGATCCTTTTCTTTTCAGCCTTTTCCTCAAATTGGTCTATCACCTCGGTGCATAATCTCGATATGTCAATTGACTCCAACCTCATCTTTATGTTGCCTGTCTCAATTTGTGACAGGGTGAGCAAGTCCTGCACCAGGATATCAATTCCGTCAAGGCTTTTAGCCGCCTTTTTCAAAAACCGTTTGCGAACATTCTTGTCGTTGACCGCACCATCAAGCAACGTATGCACAAATCCCTGAGCAGCGAAAATAGGGGTCTTTAGTTCGTGAGAAACGTCCGCAATGAACTCCTTTCGAAAAGATTCCTGTTTTTTTAGATCATCAATTTCCTTCTGCTTCTTCAAGGCGAAGGAATAGATCTCCTCACTTACGTTTCCAGATTTTGGTAGCTTGATGCCGCTGGATTCCTTTTCTATCAATTTTGTCAGCACCTCGCGGATCCTGTTAATCTCACGGAACCCAAGAAATTCCAGTGCGACATAGAGCAGCAAGCAGGAGCCCAATAAGCTGGTACCACCAACCACCATAAGTGCTTGCAGGCTTAAACTTTCCATTAAATACAAAAAAAGGACTGTCACCAGTGCGATAGATACCGCCACGAGCAGGGCCTTCGTCCGGGCATTATATACCATGTATTTAGAGAAGATTGAATTTGTAGCCTACTCCTTTTACGGTTGTAATGTAACCATCTCCGATCTTTTCTCTCACTTTGCGGATATGAACGTCCACGGTGCGGGCCAGCACATATACATCCGAGCCCCAGATATTCTGGAGGAGATCGTCCCTGCTGAATACTTTGTTGGGGCTCTGCGCGAGAAAAAACAAAAGTTCAAACTCCTTTTTGGGGAGATTGATCTCTTTGCCTTTGATCGTAATGGTATAGCTTGAACGGTCAATGACTAATTCACCAGTCAAAATTTGGGGCGATGATCCCTTCCCTTTGGAATCACGTCTGAAGAGCGCACTAACTCGGCTAATTAGCGCACGCGGCTTGATTGGTTTCGTGATATAGTCGTCTGCGCCAACATCAAAGGCGGCTACTTCAGAATACTCTTCGGAACGAGCCGTTAGAAAAACAATAAATGTGTTAACTAGATCACTCATGGAGCGGAGCTGACGGCAGGCTTCCACCCCGTCCATTTGTGGCATCATGATGTCCAACAAGACAAGATCCGGCTTGAACTTCCTGGCGATATCCACACCAAGCTGACCATTATTGGCCACCTTCACTTCATATCCTTCCTTCTCCAGATTGTATTTGAGCAGTTCAAGTATGGGTTCGTCGTCGTCTACCACCAGCACTTTACGAGCAGCCTTTTTACCCATGAGACTCTATTTTTTGATCGTCAAAAGTAGCCAGATTCGTTCCAATAAAAAACCGGCGTTACGTTGTTAACAATTCCTTAATGTGGGGTTCTTATAGAAAAGGGTATGCTTTTTTGTAATGATTGATCATCGATCTGAGGTTTTTGTGAAAATTTGCAGTCCATTCATCTTTCATGGAGTCATGCTTTGATTCATACGTTTTGAAAAACATGAAGTACGTATTGTTAGGGAGCCTTTTTGAAAACCGTTTCCGCCTTTTCTGGTCACCACCTAATGAAAGGGTATCCATAGAATCGACAATTTGCTGAATGAAGTGCTGCTTCTTCTCCTTCTTGAGTTTGATCGGATCTTTCTCAGTAAAAGTTGAATACAGACTGTCGAGTTCTTGTGTGGCTCGAAGCATGTGTTCTGCTACCTTTCTGTGGTCACTGTCTTCAAAAATATACTCGTGATACTGACGCGAAGTATCACCAAAGTTCCTCAGTATAAATTCTTCTGCGCCGCAATCACCTATAAAGGAAGCCAGGTTTTCATTAAAGTCAGAACTATCCTTCACATAAATTGTAGCGTGAACCATTTCGTGAATGATCACGGAGGCAAGATCTCCGTCATCACGGCTCAGCATGCCGGAGAGTATAGGGTCTGTAAACCACCCCAGGGTGCTCCACCCTCCAGGGTTTTGAACGCTCACATCCCAGTCTTCACTCTCCAACGCTTCCTTTTCTTTGATCGCCTTTTCACGATCGAAATATCCTTTATAGGGTACCGAGCCGATGACGGGAAATTCCCACAGCTTCTCCTTTAATCGAAATGGTTCACAGGCCGTCACCACCCACATCAATTCCTTTCCCTGTTGGTCGTAGAGAGTTTTATAATTATCGGTATCATCCAAACCCAGCGAATCAATGGCGAACTGCCTGGCTTGTGCGATCAATTTCAATTTTGATTTGAGTGAATCAGGGAATTCCGGGTCCTTCATACACTCTTCAATAGTTCTGGCTTCTCTTATTATTTTTAACTGACCCAAACCCTGTCCTACCCCGTATGAAATGAGGGGCCAATAGTAAGTGCAGAGAACAGCCACTACAATCAACACAACAATGAGTATCCTCTTGAGCATGCTATTTCTTTCGCTTCACCAGGAAGTATCGATCACGGTAATTGATATAAAGAGCATAGGAGTATTGGAAAGACTTGAAGGCCATGTCGTAGTAAGGCTCGTAACGAAGCGTCAGGTAGAGGTTGTCCGTCACCTTGTAATCGTACAAAAATCTAAGAATCATCAGCTGAGGTGAGGGCTGAATGCGGGTTGGGTCAAAATAAGAAACAGACTGATAAGTTTTTCCTCCCTGAAAGGACATGAATTCACGGCCTTGCCAATAGCTAGCCATAATATCCAGACCGAACTTTGTCGATAGCGTTCCATTCACATAGAAGCTGTCGCCATCGATATACGCTTGCCGTGTTTTGGTGATGTCTTTATCATAGACGTAGTAACCGCTGAAGGTGACCATCTTCATCCAACCCTGGGTCGGTTGCGTCCATTGCAAACCCACCGCGGTATTGAAAAGTGTTTGAATGGGAAGGCCCGCTACATCCAATTGGCCTCCCTGATGACGAGCAAGGATTTGGACAGGAATGCTCAACGAGCCATCCTTGATTTTCAAAACCCTTTTTTGCAGCGACAGGCCTCCCACCAATTGTTCCTGTCGCTTGTCACGCCAATATTGCATATACTGCCAATCCACCCAGGCATCGACAAAAAAATCTTCGCGGTTGAGCTGAAGCTGCACCCCTGTCTCCAGTCTGTTGTTGAGGACGCGCTCGAAGTCATACAGGGGCTCGATCAGCCGGTGGTTAAGGCTGCTCTCCAGGTTTCCGAAGATGATAGAATAAGCCTTCTTTTGCCATTTAACGGAAAAAATGGGGGCCGTTGTTGAAAACTTGTTGTTGCCAAAATCTTGTTGAAAGTAGCCTCCGGCGTCCATCCGCACATTTTTACTCACCTGATAACTTACAAATGGCTGAAACTGGTATCCAAACAAGGTATACCCGTCGACGATTGTTCTGACATATTCATTATTCTTAAAGAAGCCGAGCGTATTAAGTCCGGCATACAGCTTACCGGAATCAGCTTCCTCAACCGCCATCCTGTCCTCAAAGACACGATTGTTCAACTGGGCGACTAAGCGCTCCGCAGACAATAGAAGGAATATTGACAGAATAAGTTGACGTATTTGCATGAAAGTGCAAATTAAGATTGTTGCCCGTTATTCGTTAAGGATTAGTCAGTTAAAATCTATCTGGAATTTCTTCGGCCCAAAGTATTCCCGATTCTCATTTCCTTATTATCATTGAAGTGGTAATTTCAGCCCCACTTTACGGCATTGTAATCAACTACAACAATAAATATGAGCGACAACAAAGAAAAACTGAAGGCCCTTCAACTCACCATTGACAAACTTGAAAAGACGTACGGCAAGGGCACTGTGATGAAACTGAATGATCAGAAGGTCATGGATGTGCCTGCGATTTCCACTGGATCACTGGGTTTAGACATTGCTTTGGGCATCGGGGGAATCCCGCGGGGCAGAGTAACGGAAATATATGGACCGGAATCTTCGGGCAAGACTACTTTAACAATGCATTGTATTGCAGAGGCCCAGAAAAAGGGTGGATTGGCTGCGTTTATTGATGCAGAACATGCCTTCGACAAAGCCTACGCTGAAAAGCTGGGTATTGACACTGAAAATCTTTTGATCTCCCAGCCCGACAACGGTGAGCAGGCGCTGGAAATTGCAGAGCATTTGATTCGCTCCGGCGCGATCGATATTATTGTAATAGACTCCGTCGCTGCCTTGGTACCAAAGGCTGAATTGGAGGGTGAAATGGGCGAGAGCAAAATGGGCTTGCAAGCGCGATTGATGTCACAAGCGCTTCGGAAACTGACTGGCACCATCAGCAAAACCGGTTGTGCCTGCGTTTTCATTAACCAGCTGCGTGAGAAAATCGGCATCGTCTTCGGCAACCCTGAAACCACTACTGGCGGAAATGCATTGAAATTTTATGCTTCGGTTCGTCTTGACATCCGCCGAATAGGGCAGATAAAAGAAAGCAGCGACGATATTACCGGCAACCGTGTCCGTGTGAAAGTTGTCAAGAACAAAGTGGCCCCTCCTTTTAAGGTGGTAGAGTTCGACATCATGTACGGCAGAGGTATTTCCAAATCTGGCGAGATTGTGGACATTGGCGTAGAACTGAACGTTATTCAGAAGTCCGGCTCTTGGTTCTCTTATAACGGCAACAAATTAGGCCAGGGCCGTGACGCTGTGAAACAACTGGTTGAAGACAATCCAGAATTGATGGATGACCTGGAGAAAAAAATCAAGGAAAAATTGTCGGCCCCTCAAGGAGCTAAAGCAGAAGTGAAAGCAGAATAAGGTTGTAAGGGATTTGGTACGTCTGCATAGAAAAAACGCCCCGGTTAATCGGGGGCGTTTTTTATTTCTACTTCAATGTTCTTCAAAACATCCGCATCCTGGCCTTTGAAAGCTGTGGGATTCTTCATGCCACGGGAAATTCTGGCTGTATCCGCTTTGCTCCCAATAGAATTTTGAGCGGGGCTTGTTGTAATTTCCGATCTCATTTAAATTAGAAGCATTGTACAATCGTCCATTGATCATTGTGTAGACTACGGAATTAGAGTATTGAATATTTTCAAGAGGGTTTTTATCCAGCACAATCAGATCGGCCAGTTTGCCAACCTTCAATGATCCAATCTGGTCGTCCATTCCCAAATAGCCAGCGCCATTAAGTGTGGCAGCGCGGAGTACTTCAAAGGGTTTCATACCTCCCTGGGCCAGGTTCCACAACTCCCAGTGCACGCCGAGTCCCTGAAGTTGGCCATGGGCTCCTACATTTATTTTCACCCCTGCCGTACTCAGTTGAGTACATGCTTTCGACACAAGTATATGTCCATTCTCATATTCCTTCTCCGGCACCATTGTGCGGTGTCTGCTGCGGGCATCGATCTCACCACGGGGGGTAAACGTCAAAAGCTTTTCATCTTCCCATACATTGCCATGCTGATACCAATAATACTCACCACTCATCCCGCCAAAATTCACGATCAAGGTAGGCGTATAGCCACTTTTGCTGTTGCTCCAAAGAGTGGTGACATCTTTGTACATCGGAGCGACTGGTATGTTGTGCTCTATTCCCGTATGACCATCCATGATCATGGACATGTTCATAAAAAAACTGGAACCACCTTCGGGCACTACTTCTACATTCAACTCGCGCGACGCCTGAATGATCTGTTGCCGCTGCTCACGCCGGGGTTGATTATAGCTTTTCACTGAGAACGCACCATATGCTTTTGTCCGTCGGACAGCGCTACGGGCGTCATCAATATTGTTGATGACTGTCTTGAAGGAGCCATCGGCACCATACAAGATAGTCCCAGTAGAAAAAATTCTCGGACCCGTCATGTGGCCCGCCTTGATCATTTCACTTTGTGAAAAAATCATTTCCGAGTTAGATGATGGGTCGTGCGCAGTTGTCACACCGTAGGCAAGGTTTGCATAATATTCCCATTGTTTCTGTGGACTTAGTCCGTACCTGAAATTGCCAATGTGAGCATGGGCATCCACGAATCCGGGCAAAATAGTTTTACCTTTTGCATCATAGACTTTTGCTCCCGGTGGAATATTGACTTCTCCGGTCTTTCCGATTGTCTCAATTTTGTTTTTGTTGACGATGATTGTGCCATTCTCAATCACCTCATTACCTTCCATCGTAATAATCCTTGCTCCCGTAAATACAACCCTTCCATCGGGCGTATTCGATTTTATTATAAGCCCTATCTTCAACCCGACGCTGTCAACTGGAGGAATGTCCGCTGGAGCACCGTCTATGAAGGTAAATCTGTTCTTTAAATCGTTGGAAAAATATTCGTCACCGAGCGTCCAAGAAATCTTCCTGCTATCGCCAGACCAGTGAAGATTGGAGCCTGCATCGCGCGCAAGTTGACTGACCGGAAAATCACTGCCTTTTGAATCCAGGTCTATCGGCTTGCCAGTCTGAGGCATAGCAGCCACATACACCTTATGAAGTTGGGTAAAGGCAATCCATCGCTCATCCGGGCTGCACAATAACCTCGTCGCATATTTTGACGAAGCCACAACCTGCTCGTCGCTTCCATCAAGCTTCACAGTTTTTAATGTTTTTAAGTTTCCACTCCCTGCCTGATAATAAATGCGATTCCCATCATTACTGAACCGGGGATACTCACCATCGCTCTTCACCATGATGGACTGTCCTCCACCGGCGGGCATCCAATAGATACCGGGGTTCTTGGTAAAACTGAAACCCTGGTGATCATTGCCAGCTTCTTTTATGTAAACAATTTTGCTTCCGTCAGGAGAAAAGGAAGGGGTACGATATATTCCTTTCTCCGAAGTAATCTTTTGCGGCTTTGAACCTTTCTCGACAAGGCTCAACTTTACAACGGCGCCCAGATTCTCATCAGTCCATGTTGCATAGATCAGTTCTTTTCCATTGGAAGAAAAGGCAGGCTCAAATTCAAAATCCGTGCTGTTCGTGATTCGTTGTGCTGTGCCATTGGGCAAATCCTTTTTCCAGATATAGCCCACGGCATTAAATGCCAAGGTCTTTCCATCCGGAGACGCCACTGCATGACGAATCGCTTTGACTGTAAATTCTTCTTTGAAGGCATCATTCTTAAAATGAAGGGCATCGGCAATTCTAATCGTATTTTTTACGCTGAAAGCAATATCAGTCACTTTCAGTGAGGTCAGGTCTATCTTCTTGATCTTTCCTTTGGACCAAATAATGATCGAAGCATTGTCTGGCGTCCAGTTGTAATCCGGGTACACGCCAAAAATTGCCCATGCTTCCTGCTGATCTTTATTGAGATCATCGTACACTGGTTTTTCTTCGCCGGTACTCAAATCATGAATGTACAATACAGACTTCTCTCTCACCCGCCTCAAGAACGCCAATTTCTTTCCGTCGCGGGATACCTGCGGGCTCGCAGCACCTCCCGGACCACCTGTAACATCTTGTGTTTCACCCGTGAAAAGGTCATATCTCTTGATAGCATAAATTTGTTGATTGGGATTCTTGTTGTATTGAAAAAAACCACCTGGGTACATGTCTTCGCAGTAATAAACATAGTGGCCATCCGGCGATACAGTTGGCTCATTTACATCCTGCTGATCATTCTTACGCTTGGTCAACTGCAGACCTGCTCCTCCTGTCCGGTGATACATCCATAACTCGCCAGCACCAAGAGATCTTTGTGATGTGAAATGTTTCCTGGCAATAAGGTAATTTCCATCTGCTGACCACACCGCATTGTTAAGCAGACGAAAATCCTCTTTCGTGACCTGGTGTGCCCCTGATCCATCGCGCTGCATCACCCAAATGTTATCACCACCTCCTGCATCGCTTGTGAATGAAATGAATTTCCCATCAGGACTAAATCGAGGTTGTACTTCAAAGGGCAAGCCGCTACGCAAAGGTTTTGCTTCGCCACCTGCAGCCGACATGATGTAAATATCACCCAGCATATCAAAGGCAATTTCTTTTCCATCGGGGCTTACATCCAGGTTCATCCAGGTTCCTTCATCGGTCGAGAGTGGAACTTCTTTCACATTCCATCCCGCTGGATTTGAAACATCCCATTTTTTGGCCGCTTTTTGGGCACTCACCATGAAAGAGCATATCAATGCCACGGAGATCAAGAAGGAAGGACTTTTCATACGCATCACATTTGAATTTATTAAAAATAAAAAAGGCCACGTAATTAAACGTGACCTTTCATCAAATACTTCTCGGATCAATCAGTTGGCCCTGATAGCGATTACAGGGTCAAGTCTGGCAGCTACCGCGGCAGGCACGATACCTGAGATGAACCCGATTACGGAAGACACTCCTAATCCCAGGATAATATTTTTAAGACTCAGCGACACTTCGAGGCTGCCAAGGGGCACGAAGGTGAGCAAGAATACCAACAGAATGCCCGCGAGCCCTCCGATTAAACTGAGGAATACGGCTTCAAACAAAAATTGGAACAAGATAAAGTAGTTTTTAGCCCCCAGTGATTTCTGCAATCCGATAATACTGGTGCGTTCCTTCACTGATACAAACATGATGTTAGCAATGCCGAAGCCACCTACCAGTATAGAGAATCCACCAATGATCCAGCCAGCAATTCCCACTACATCAAACAGTCCGCTGATGGCATTGGCAATGGCCTCGGGTCGGTTGAGCGCGAAATTATCTTTCTGCACCGGGCGTAAACCTCTTCTCACCCGTAACAACCCTTTCAATTCATTTTCCATCTCCACAAGGCCGAGATCATGATCACTTCCTTTCACTCCGATGGTCGATTGCAGTTCATTCCACCTGCCTGTACCAGTCTGATACAATCTTCTAAAGGAATGATAAGGTATGAGCACCGTATAATCATTGCTGGGTGTGCCGAGAAAACTCTGACCCTCTCTGGCAACCACGCCTATCACTTTATATTTCAAATCTCTAATCTTGACGAACTCACCGATGGGGTTTCGATCGTTCGGAAACAGGGCCAGCGCCACTTCATGTCCTAAGATCGCCACCGTTCTTCCCCCATCAATTTCATCTTGAATGAAATAGCGGCCATTCGCAACATTGACATCATAGATTTCATCATAGCCCGCGCCTGTACCTCGTAGACCGATCTGGCCAATGCTATTGCTCCCTTGTTTAATGACGGCATTGCCCTTCACTGCAAAGATGGCGATGGCGGTTTTGTTCCTCATGTTAGCATTGAGAAATTTAAATTCATTCAGAGACGGCGTGGGCCTTCTCCAGTATTCCCACCATTTGTATGGCCCATTGCCTTCCGGAGCCCAAGGCATCTTCCCTACATAAATCACCCCTGTACCTAGAAAATCAAAACTGGATTTGATATTTTTTTCAAGGGAATCCACAATGGTGAAGACTGCGATGATGGCAAAAATGCCAATAGTGACGCCCAAAAGCGACAGAATTGTACGAAGCACGTTGGATTTTAGCGCCTTCCAGGCAAAGGAGAAACTTTCAGCAATTAATCGAAGTACAAGCATCGCCCAAATAAACGCGAAATATGTGATTTCGGTTGTGCCTAAAGCCCAAAGTAATTGAGTTTGCCTCGCAAACATGCGTGCTCAACCGGATATTGCAAAACTATTATGTGGCCCGAATGGCAATTACTGGGTCCAGCCGCGCGGCAACGGCTGCCGGCACAATACCCGAAATAACACCTATGGCAGCAGAGACACCAAGGCCCAGAACAATGTTCTTGAGAGAAAGAGCAACAACCAAGCTGCCAAAAGGTATCAGTGTAAGAAGAAATACAAGAAAAATCCCAGCTAACCCACCAATGAGGCTGAGGAAAACCGATTCAAACAAGAATTGGAACAGAATGAAGAAATTCTTTGCACCCAGCGATTTCTGAAGACCAATGATGGATGTCCTTTCCTTTACTGAGACGAACATTATATTGGCGATGCCAAAGCCACCTACCAGAATTGAAAAACCACCAATTATCCAGCCGGCTATACTGAGGGTATCAAACACACCGCTTACGAGTTTCATGAACGCCTCGGGCTGATTGATAGCAAAATTATCTTTTTGATGAGGGCGCAACCCTCTTCGACCCCGAACCATCCCTCGCACTTCATTTTCGAGCTCCACAAGGCCGACGTCGAATTCGGTGCCCTTAATACCAATATCCGAAGAAATCTCGTTCCACCGGCCCGTCCCTGTTTGGTAAAGTTTTCTGAAGGATTGGTAGGCAATAATGACATTGAAATCATTGGTTGTCTTGCCAAGAAAACTCTCTCCCTCTTGTTTTATGATCCCGACGATTTTATACTTAAGGTTACGGATTTTCACACTTTCCCCAGCGGGATTGGGTGTGTTTGGGAAAAGCGCTTTGGCAACTTCATGTCCGAGCACGATTACATTCCGACCACTTTCAAGTTCATCCGACGTAAAGTATCGCCCATTCTCCACATTAATATCAAACAATTGATCGTAGCCGCCTGACACTCCAATCAACACAATCTGACCGATGCTGTAGCTACCTTGCTTCACTACCTGGTTGCCACGATCGGCAAAAATGGCAATACTGCTTTGGTACTTAAGGTTGGCTTGTAATACCTTGAACTCATTGTAGGTCGGTGTGGGTCGGCGCAAATATTCCCACCATTTGAACTCCTCGTTTCCAGGGAAGGGCCATTTTTGCAAGTAGATTACATTACTGCCCAGGAAATTAAAACTCTCTTTAATATTCTTTTCAAGAGAATCAACGATGGTAAACACCCCAATGATGGCGAAAATCCCCACGGTCACCCCCAGGAGGGACAGAACGGTTCTCAATAAATTCGATTTGAGCGCCTTCCAGGCGAATCCGAAGCTTTCAAGGATGAGTCTCAAGATCAGCATTGTGTCCTAAA
>JAYWDR010000348.1:0-4579 GCA_043779735.1 Cyclobacteriaceae bacterium
TTTGGCGCCGGGCCGCGGATGTGCATCGGCAACAATTTTGCGATGGCGGAGATGGCAATTTTTCTACAGGCTTTCATCCAGAAGTTTGATCTTAAAGCCCCTGGAATTGTTCCACGAATGAAGCCACTTGTTACCTTGAGGCCAGAGGGGGTTTTGTTGGAGGTGAAGAGGAGCGACGTTGTTTCCGAATGATGAACTTGTGCAGGTTTCAAACCATGGTCAAGCGACGCAGAATTGAGGCACCTCTTTTGAGTCGTCACCGCTCCAAAGAGAAGGGCTTTATGATTTAATTGCCTAGCACTGCAAATTACTTGGATGCCTCCCAAATCAATTGTTGGAAGTTCATAGTCAATACGATAAATTGATCTTCCAAATCCGGACATGTATGAAAAACCTGTGCCTCATTGTCGTACTCGTGATATCATACACTCAGATGTTTTCTCAAGAATCTTCTAAACTTAAACTAAGCACGCGAGATTCATTAAGACTTACCATAGGAAAATTGAACTGGAGTGTTTGGCGAACTGACTATTACATATGCACGGGCATCGCCTACACCAAAAGCCTTGGGAGAACGCCAGAAGATTTCGGCGTGTTTGTGGGAAATGAGCATGCTTCCAGCTGGAATGGTGTTACGGGCAAGGACTTCTCGCCTGTCATTGATGGTATGCGATTTTTTTGGAGTACGTATAAGAATGCTCACTTTGAAATCTTGAAAGAATCAGACTCTGCCCTTATCATCCGGAGCAACAGACCTTACCTAGCATTTTTCAAGCAGGGTCCAATTCTTGGTGTGACCATTGAGGAGTATGACCGCTTTTTTTGGAAGCACGTTCAGGTCATGATGGATAAAGTCGGCTTTACCTTCACTGCTAGCATCGAGCCTGATTGGATTGACTGGCATTTCAGTAAAAGAAAGTAAGGCTAGGAATTTGAAGTTCGTAGCTGCGTAGAGCGGCTCGGAAACCTCTTACTGTTACCCCATCGCCAAACTGTTGAGAAGACCCATTTTCAATAGGAATTTCTCAATTCCTTAATATTACCATAATCATCGTATAGTATTGGAATCATAGCTTTCCACTAAAATAAAAACAGAATCCTATGAACGCGCAAAACAAAAGCAGGAGCCAAAGCCCTCTGAATGTTGTTTTTATCCTTGCGACCGTCATTACCTTCTTGTTTGCATTTTTTGGAGGATTTCAATTTGACTTTACCACGCTTGGCTATTTACTACTTATCATACTATCGCCAGTGCTGGTATTGTTTGCTTCTGATTTGAAACAAATAAAGAAAGCCTAAGTAGGGACCCTTTAGATTTCCCTTTGCGCACCTTCGAGTGCATTCCTCTATGTTCTCTGTGTTTTTTACACTAAGAAATACATTTAACACCGAGATCAGAGGGCTGAGTTTCAACTCAATTTTGAGAATCACTTTCGCGTGACTAAATTGATGTTGCCTAATCCCCACTGACTATCACCGCCTAACCCAATGAGCAAGGAACAAACAAAAGACCTCACAAAATTTCTAAAGCCCTTTCCTGAAGAAATTCAGGAAAGAGTATGGTGGTTAAGAGACTTTGTTTGGGACTTATATCCTCAAGCCAACGAATTGATTTATGACAACTACAATGCTGTTGCTTTTGGATGGTCGATCACGGACCGGCAAGGACATGTCTTTTGTTCCATCGCCGTGGGGAGGACAAGCTATAATGTTCATTTTGGATTTTATTATGGCGCCCAAATTTCTGATCCTCATAAAGTATTAATCGGAGAAGGTAATCAATACCGATACGTGCTCGTAAAAGACAATGAAGAGTTTCCCAAGACCTACATAAAGAAACTCCTGAAGGAGGCCTATGCAGTCTCAATGGCAAAAGTGAAAGATCAAAACCAAATCTGTCACGGATTGACCATCACGAAATCCATCTCACCGGTGAAGCGCAGCAAGACGGCAAAGAAACCATCAGAAGTTGTCAAGCCTGGTAAAATTAAAAAACGCCGCTGACAGCATTTCCACAAACGGATTTCTTCCGTTAATAAACACTTTGGATGTCATAGAAAACCATCCGAAAACACATTACTTTAGGGCCAGTATAACTTTCTGGATTAAACTCTGTGTACGATGGCCTCAAATAAGAAACTCCCCCTGACCGCCTATTTCAGTATGGAATATGGCCTTGACGTGTCCATGAAAAGCTACGCCGGTGGGCTTGGTATTCTCGCAGGCGATTACATTAAAGGCGCAAAGGACCACAAGTATCCGCTCGTGGCGATCGGAATAAAATGGAAACAAGGTTATACAGACCAAAGAATTGATGCAAAAGGTAAAGCCTACGATTCCTATCACAATCAGGAGTACAGTTTTTTAAAGGATACCAAGATCAAGGTAACTGTCAAAATAAGGCAGCGGGATGTGCATTGCAAGGTGTGGCTGGTGGATTGCTTCGGCAACGCACCTCTCTATCTGCTTGATACGGACTTACCTGAAAATGGTGACGCTTGGATTACCGGACAACTTTATGGTTGGTTTGGCGAGGAGAGGATAGCTCAGGAGATTGTGCTGGGAATAGGTGGGGTCAAGGCATTACGGGCCCTGGGCATTGAGCCTGAAGTGTACCACTTCAATGAAGGCCATGCGGTGTTTGCCGGACTTGAGCTAGTCAAAGAAAAAATGGACAAGGGCGCTACCTTTCACAAAGCGGTTGCCCAATCCAGGAAGGAGATTGTGTTCACCACTCACACGCCTGTCGTGGAAGGAAATGAATCACATACGCTCGACAGGCTTATGTACATGGGCGCCAACAACGGGCTTACTCTTGAGCAGCTGGTTGAGCTGGGCGGATCTCCTTTTAATATGACCGTGGCTGCCCTGCGGATATCCCGCATCTCCAATGCCGTGGCAGCACTCCACACAGTAACCGCCAAAAAGATGTGGGCAAAGGTTTCCGGCATTTCATCCATCATTGGGATTACCAACGCCATTCATATTCCAACGTGGGTAGATCCCAAGATGCTGCTGGCTGCGAAAGGCAAGGGCGATCTCTGGTCTACGCACATGAAGAATAAAAAGGCGCTCATTGATTTTATTTTTGATCGAAACAAGGTAAAACTGGATGTAAACAAGCTCCTCATTGGTTTTTCACGTCGGGCCGTCACCTACAAGAGGAGTGATTTCATTTTCAGGAATGAAAAAATCGTGGACCCGCTGTTTAAATCAGGGAAGCTTCAAATCGTCTTTTCCGGCAAGGCACATCCGCTCGACGATAATGGAAAGAAAATTGTCCAGAAGCTGGTGAAGATGTCGAAGAAGTACCCCAATTCAGTCGTGTTCCTCGAGAACTATGACATGAAGATCGGCAAGATGCTGACAACAGGATCGGATGTATGGCTTAATAATCCAAGAAGACCGAAAGAGGCCAGTGGAACTTCGGGGATGAAGGCCGCTATGAATGGCGTATTGAATTTCAGCACCCTCGATGGCTGGTGGCCTGAAGCGTGCAAACACGGCGTAAACGGCTGGCAGATTGGCGATGGCTTTGAAAGCGCCAGTGAGGCAGCCCTCGACAAGAATGATTTGAAGAAATTGTATAAGGTGCTACTCGAAGAAATAATCCCCACGTATTATGACAATAAGAAGAAATGGGTGGAGATGATGAAACAAAGTATCGTTACAACCGAAAGTTACTTTGGAGTAAAACGAATGCTTGAAGAGTACTATGGCAAAATGTATAAACACTAAAACTATAACAGGAAGATTTCCATGCCGTACACCACCGAACAGTGGCATCAACAGGGTGCTTGGTTTATCCATCGGGGTCATCGGATTTTTTACGTGACAAAAGGCAGTGGCCCAGCGTTGCTTTTGTTGCATGGCTTCCCAACTTCCTCCTGGGATTGGCATAAAATATGGGATACACTTACGGTCTCCTACAGGGTCATCGCTCCTGATTTCATTGGCTTCGGTTTTTCAGATAAGCCGGCCGGCTATGACTATTCTATGCTTGATCGGGCTGACCTGGTTGAAGACTTGTTGAAACAACTTGCCATAGCTGAGTACCACATTCTCTCCCACGATATTGGAGACACCGTAACCCAGGAATTGCTGGCGAGGCAGAGTGACCGAAACTCTGGTAATATCAAATCCTGCTGCTTATTGAATGGTGGTCTTTTCCCGGAAACACACCGGCCAACAGGCACTCAGAAGTTGTTGTTAAGCCCATTGGGTTTTCTGGTGGGCAGGCTTATGAGCTTCCAAAAATTTAGAAAAGCCTTCTCAATACTTTTTGGTCCACGTTCTAAACCGGCCGAAGAAGAACTTCGTTCTTTTTATGATTTAATTGAATTTAATAAAGGCACTATGATCATGCACTTGCTTATAAAATATATTCTGGAACGTCGCCGGCACAGGGAGCGTTGGGTGGCTGCCCTGCAAAAATTCAACAGGCCACTGATGCTCATAGATGGCACGGATGATCCTGTGTCAGGTGCCCACATGGTGAAACGCTACCGCGAATTGATAGCCACTCCCAACATCATAGAGCTACCGGGCATCGGTCATTACCCGCATACAGAAGCGGCCG
>JAYWDR010000349.1:0-4574 GCA_043779735.1 Cyclobacteriaceae bacterium
CTGGAGAATTTTGGAGGTTGTGCGGTGATCATCTCTCACGATCGGTGGTTTCTGGATCGTGTCTGCACTCACATACTTGCCTTTGAAAGCGACTCACAGGTCTTTTGGTTTGAGGGCACCTTCAGTGAATATGAAGAAAACAAAAAGAAACGATTGGGCGACGATCAGCCGCACAGGATTAGGTATAAGAAGTTGGTGAAGTGAAAACTGGCTGCTGTAGTATGGTTTAGATAGCTTGCACCACATGCATTGCATGTGCAAGGTCAACTTAATGCAGGTCACAAATGCTGGCGAAGAATCGCGAATAGCACTACGCATTTGATGTTTCTGTCGTGATCGGTGTGCTTTCTTATTGTTCCTAATGACCCTGCATTCAATTTCAAATTGCTAACACCTTCAGTCGCAAACGGTCACTTAAAATTCAAAGACATGAGTTGGAGTCAGAATTTTGGACTTGTTAGCATCATCCTTATCAGCTGGGGCATTGCTTTCTTTGAATACGTGCTCCAGGTGCCGGCCAACCGCATTGGCTACAAAACGTATGGCGGACCATTTTCCCTGGTGGAGCTCAAGGTGATTCAGGAGGTCATCACACTGACTGTCTTCGTGATCTTTTCCTTGATCTTCTTTAAGAATGAGACCATCCGAATTAATCACGTGATCGGATTCGTGTTCCTGGTACTGGCAGTCTATTTTATTTTCAAAAAAAAATAGTCTACGCCAAGTCAACCGTTACTAAATCAATTTCTCCTGGGCAGCCTTGGCCAATGCCTGTGACTTGCTGTTTACTTGTAATTTGAAATAGATATTCTTAATGTGGGTCTTGGATGTCTCCTTGGAGATAAACAATTCCTCCGAGATTTGTGTGTACGTCTTTCCCTCGGAAATCAATTGCAATATCTGCGTTTCACGCTTGGTGAGGGGCGAGTTCGGGTTGATATGAAAATTGTCAATCACCAGGCGCGCGATCTTGCTGCTCATCGGCGCACCCCCCCTGGAGATTTCTTCCAGTGCAGATAATAGTTCAAGGTGGTTGGAGCTCTTGGTGATGTAGCCAGTAGCACCTGCTTTCAGTGCTTCAAAGACCAGTTCATTGTCTTCATATACGGTCACCATAATAATTTCTGAGGTGGGACTCTTGTCCTTGATGACACGACTACCCTGGATGCCATTCATGCCGGGCAATTCAATATCCATAAGCACGTAGTCAGGCTTGTCTTGCGCCAGGTGTTTGATTGCTTCTTCACAACTGCCGTACGCATTTACGACTCCAAATTTCTCAGAACTATTGACAATAAGGACAAAGCTATTGCGTATCTCGGCATCGTCTTCAACGATCAGAACGCGTTTTTTCATGGCTGGAATCATAGGTTTTCTTTTTTGTGGTTGAAAATCGGAGTTGTACCCGGGTGCCGCGGCCACCGGTTGCTTTTTCTACTGTTAACGAGCATTTTATTTTTTCGGCTCGCGAACGAATGTTTTTTATTCCATTGGAGGACTTTATTGTTTCCGGCTCAAATCCAATACCATCATCCTCCAATGCTATCTCATAGCCATTTTCTATGGGACGCAGATAGAATGATACGTTCAAAGCGCCGGAGTGCTTAAACGCATTGGTCATAGCTTCTTTGAAGATCAGGTTAGCTTCACGACTAAAGCCATACGGCAATTTGATTTTTCCCTTCGTTTCATTGTAAGCCCTGAATTGTATCGCCTTTTCTTCAAATAGCTTTTCTCCAAAATCACGTACGTGTAAAAATAATTTTGCCAGATCATCATTTACAGGATCAATGGCCCAAATGAAGTCGCGGGTGCCATTGTACAAGTATTTCGCGGACTCCTCCATTTTCAGGTATAGTTCAGGGCCATGTCCGTTGCCATTGAGGCGCATGAGACTCACATAGTTAATGATGCGGGTAAGCTGGTTGCCCATCTCGTCATGAAAGTCGCGCGCAATCTCTTTGCGCAATAACTCTTGCTCCTCCTGTCGTATGCGCTCGAGTTCAATTACCCTGGAAATATTCTTTCTCAAACGTAGCAAGATAAACAGTACCAACGAACCTAGAACCAGGCTTCCCGCCACAACAAAAAATGTGGCTGTTTGATAAAAAGGTGCTTTTACCGAGAAGGGATAGCTCAAGGGATTCACGTCCCAACTGCCAGCTTTATCAGTGGCGAGCACATTAAAAACATATTCACCAGGAGGAAGCTTGCTATAGGTCACACGGCCCAGGGCTGCGGGCTGCGACCATTTGTTATCAAAGTTCTTCAAATAGAATTTGTAGCGAACGGAATTTGGATACCGCTTATCGACGCGGTTAAAGTTCAAGGTAATGTTGCTCATGTCTGCGGGAAGAACCAAGCCAACTGGAATTTTAAAGAATCCCGACACGTTTTTACCAAATGAACGGCTCGGAATTTCTCCGTATTGAATTTCCGTGTCAGTCAAATGCACCGTGTAGGCCTTAAACATGTTCTTCCCAGATTCATTAAACTGATACAAGCCATCGATCAGGCCAAAGTACTTTTCGCTTTCCGACAGGTAATAGGCATTCTGATTGGTCTCAATGCCGATCAATCCATTGTCATGCCCAAAGTCACGGGTCTCTGTAATTTCCAGTTGCCGATCGAGTTTCAGGCGCGTAATACCTTTCTCAGTTCCTACCCATATTCTGTCATTCTCATCCACTGCCACAAAGAATACAAAGCCGGAGGGGAGACCTTCATGAGGTCCCAACAACTTTCTTGTAAGTCGCTTCGGGTCAATTACCACCATTCCTGCGCCGCCTGATCCGGCCACCAAAAGGGAGTCACGAAAAACAGCCAGTGACAAAACGGAAGTGTTTTCAAATTCTGGTAATGGAATCGAGGTAATCTTTTCATTGTGCAACACATTGAGCCCAAACTCAGTACCGATGAATAAAGACTTTGTTGAATTCATGTAGCGCAGAGAAGAAACATTTTTGGTTCGTATGCCAGTCAGGTCTGCGTAGGATTTGAATTGCTTACCGTTGAAATAATTTAAGCCTCCTCCTGTTGTCCCAATCCACAGTCCGCCATTCTCGTCAAAGTCCAGTGCGGTCACATAGGCACTGGTAAGTCCATGTTCACGTGTATACCAGGTGAAACTTTCCTTGCCTGGCAAATATTTTCCCAAGCCTGAGTATGCACCCACCCACACTTCGCCAGTGGGGCTTGTCTTTATAGTATGCACTCCATCATCATCACCATTGGGCAATGCAAACGATGTTGTCTTCCCTTTAGCAATCTTCCACAATCCTGTGGCGCCAATCCAGGTAGCATTTGTCTTATCTTTTTCAATTGCCATCACTGAACCCAATCGCTTTGATCCGCATTGGTCAAAATCCTGAGCATAGTATCGGTAAAGGCCATTGCCAGCGCTTCCAAACCAGGTATTGCCTTCTGTGTCAAGAAGAACTTGTGTAATGGGTACGTTCTTCAATACCGTGTCCGTACTAATTTTTCCATTCACAATTTGTTCACGAAATAAGGTTCGCTCTTCCCTTGTCCAATACACATCCTGCGCTGCATCGTAACAAATAATGTAGCGGTTCATTACTTTATTTCGTTTACTGAAACTTTTTTTCTCCAGGTCCATGGCAAAAGAGCCACTATCGGTGTCTACCCATACTTCGTTGGCATGATTAAACATGTTATAGGCCTTGCCAAATATTTTTGCGTGAGAGAACCTTCGATAGCCGTCCTTCGAAGGCACCACGAAAGAGCTATCATTGAGATAAAAACAGATTTTATGATCAGCAGATACGTGCGTGAAAAATATTGATTTATGGGGAAAAATCTGCTTCGACCAATAGAATACTGAGTCCTTATAAATTTTCCCAATCATCCCCGGATTGGAAACAATAAATATGGTATCATTAAACTCAACAACCTTTCTCACACGCTTGAGTCCATCGACAGACACTAACGCTTGAAACTTCTTAAAATCCAGCCCATCAAAGCGGGTCAGGCCTCGCGGGTGGACGACCCAGATGTTTTCTTTTGAATCTATAAAAAGAGACGTTACGATATTACTCAGAAGCCCATCGAGGGTGGAGTAGATCTTGAACTCGCGGCCATCAAAGCGGGCAAGACCTCCACCTGAGGTGCCGATCCACACATAACCATATTGGTCTTCCACCATAGCATTCACCTGCGATTGGGGCAGCCCATCCATGGCCGTGTACTGACGAAGTGTAAATTGTTGGGCCCCTACTTGTGAAGAAATAGATAGAAACAGGAAAATAATAATGATCGTCGACCGTCTGCGCATGGACCTTCACTCAAAATTCAGGATAATACCAATCAATTCGTTACCTCAAGTTACGGTATTATTGACTAAAGTTCCCCGGTGAACGTGACTCTTTAAACAGGACTTGTCTTTGCGTTCTTTGCGCCTCCTTAGTGTGGCCTTTGCGCGAACCATTTCACGCAAAGGCCGCAATAAATATTCGCAAAGAGTTGCAAAGGAGCTTCAAATAATATTGAACTTTCTTCACTGTGACTATCTTTAGCTACCTGCATTATATCATAATCCTCTAAAGCCATGACGG
>JAYWDR010000350.1:0-4565 GCA_043779735.1 Cyclobacteriaceae bacterium
ACGGATTATTGAATTGGGTAGGGTTCAAAAAAATCGAACAGACTGTAGTGGTGTTCTCCGTTTTTGATTTCTGAACTAGACTTAAATGCCCGGGGTGCAAGGCTCCCATAGTAGGCACTAAACCGATGCTGGAATTAAGGGAACGATGATCCTTCAAATACGCCCTTAGAGGTATAATCTCTCTGAAAATGTGCATTCAAAGCCTCTTTTTGAAAGGGCGCAAATATAGGCCTTATAATTGATTCACAGTTGAATAGGGGGTGAATTTACCGTATCTTTGCACTCTTGTTTCCTTATAAAAACCATCCCTATGTCTAAACTGCGTATTCTTTATGTTGCCAGTGAGATCAATCCCTTTCTACAAACCTGTGAAGTCGGGGAATTTGTGCGGAAACTTCCCCAAGCCATGCAGGAAAAGGGTATGGAGATCCGCATCCTTGTGCCCCGATTTGGGTTAATTAATGAGCGCAAGAACAGGCTTCATGAGGTAGTCCGTCTTTCTGGCATTAATATTTCTGTAGGTGATGAGGAGAAGCCTTTGATCATCAAGGTGGCCTCTATTCCAAATGCAAAATTGCAAGTCTATTTTATCGACAACGAAGACTATTTCCATCGCAAGTCGGTCTTTCATGATAAGGAGAATAAATTCTACGAAGACAATGATGAGCGCGCCATTTTCTTCTGCAAGGGCGTGATTGAAACGGTTCGCAAACTAGGATGGACCCCTGATATCGTCCATTGCAATGACTGGATTACCAGCTTTATTCCGCTGTATCTCAAGACGACCTATAAGAACGATCCATTGTTCAAGAATACCAAAACAGTCTTTACCATCTATAACAACAGTTTTAGTCACAAATTCAAAGGTGACCTGATGGGCAAGGTGAAAATGATAGACATTGAAGACAATATGCTCGGCCACCTCAAGACAGGTGATTACGAAGGTTTTATTAAATTGGGAGCGCAATTTGCCGATGTTGTTTCTGTGGCCGGGGACAATAAAAAACTCGAAGGATTAGTTAAGAAGATTAAAGAGAAGAAAGTTGAAACCATTGAGAAGGACGACAATTACACTGAATCGTTTTACAACCTCTACACGGAGTTGGCGGGGTAAGACAGCCAGCGCACTGCTGTTTTTTTCATTGCTTTCTATTCCTTCCTGCAAGGACGATGCTACGTTCATTGGTTTTGCAAAGGATTCGCGTCTGAATGTCCGGTTTGTAGACATCCCTCTTAACCCTAGCGTAATTCAATTCGATGGAATCCTCACCCGAAATCTCTCGGATAATCTGACACCTAGAATTTTGGTGGGCATCTATGACGATCCCCAATTTGGAAAAATCGAGGCTCGCGGCTATTCCAATTTCAACCCACCCCAAACCCTTCCAACTCCTTCGATCAACGCCAAACTGGACAGGATTGAACTGCAGCTGGAACTTGATTTCTATTACTTTGGAACGAGCACCGAAACTAATCAACACTTAAAAGTTTATGAGGTCAGGGATACCCTCAGCAGCACACGGGGTTACTACAATAATTCCGTCGTTAGAACTTCACTTGATGAGGGCAAGCCCCCGCTTGGTGAAGTAGACTTCACCATAACTCCGCAACTTTTTGATGAGGGCTTGATACTTAACGCTAAAGCTGACACTACTAAACATACAACTTTTGGAGTCCGGATTCAGCTTGATACAACAACCTTCGGACATAATTTGTTGCAAGACTTGAAATCCTCTCAAGACATCTTTGCCGATGTTGTAACACTGGGCGGTAAATATAAAGGTTTTGCTTTTGTCATGACGCAGGGCGACAAGATTTTCGGCATCAATCCAAAATTCAAATCTCCCTTAAGATCCACAGACACAAAGATTTCCCTCTATTACACCGAGGGTGGCAAACAGACTAAAGTTGATTTTTTGCTTTATAGTGCAGGCAATACAAATTTCAGTACTCTTAGTGCCGATCGTAGCATGACGGCCATGAGTGGCATAAAGGGGTTTAAGGAATTCATACCCTCGAACAATCGCTTCTACGTACAAAGTGGAACGGCGCTTGTAACTAAGTTGGATCTTGGGAATTTCTACAAATATGTAGATACGCTGGACAATGTCGTCTTCAACTCTGCTGAAATCGTGGTGAAAAATAATTCTACTCAAAAGTCACCGGTGAATGTCCTACTTCGAGTTCTGGACTCAGTCAATCACTTCAGAAACGCGTTATTAGATACCTTGGTAAGTAGCGCCGTGAAAGGTGTCATCGACCCCTACCTGGCAAGAATGCCTAGCGCGCTTGCACTAAGTCAAATCGCATCTTCCACAACCATCAATGTCCGGGCTGATCTGGGTCCTAAATTCGCTGTCGTGGGAGATGATCATCAAATAGGTAAGATTTTCATTACAGAATTCTGTCAGCAAATCTATCGCTATAAACACGACAAACGCAAAATTAAGGCTCTTGCGATTATGTCAGATCAGATTGAGTTTGCAAATTCTGTTAATGTGCTGAATCTGGATCCTTCCTTATCACTGAGGTTATATTATTCTAAACCAGTAATAAAAATCAGGTAGTATGTGTGGCATTGTTGCGTACGTAGGCCATCGTCAAGCAAGTGATGTCATCATCAAGGGCTTGAAGCGTCTTGAGTATCGCGGTTACGACAGTACCGGCATTGCTCTTCTCAACGGCGCATTGAATGTCTACAAGAAAAAGGGTAAAGTCTCAGAGCTAGAAACCTATTTGAAGGGGCTGGATCTCAAGAGCCATATCGGCATGGGCCACACCCGATGGGCCACACACGGTGAACCCAACGATGAAAATGCTCACCCGCATTATTCAGCGACCAAAAAACTTGCCATCATACACAACGGAATCATTGAAAACTATGCCTCACTGAAGAAGGAGTTGGTTCGAAAGGGCCACACATTCCTTAGTGAAACCGATACCGAAGTCTTCATTCATTTTATAGAAGATATTCAGGAGAAGGAAGGATGCTCTCTTGATGAAGCTGTACGATTGGCGTTAACAAAAGTCGTAGGCGCGTATGCGATTGTGGTGATGTCTTTCGAAAATCCGAATATGCTGATCGCGGCCCGCAAGGGTAGTCCTCTTGTACTCGGCGTTGGAAAGGGTGAATTTTTTATGGCCTCCGATGCCACACCCATCATAGAATATACCAATGAGGTTGTCTATCTCAATGACCAGGAAATTGCGGTCGTAGATAACGGAAGGCTGACCATTAAGAATGTCGCCAACCTTCCATTGACTCCTTATATCCAAACTTTGGACATGGAACTTGAGGCCATTGAAAAAGGTGGCTTTGAACACTTTATGCTGAAGGAGATTTTTGAACAGCCCCGCTCGATCATGGATAGCATGCGGGGCCGTCTTGATTCAGCATCTAATCGCCTGATATTAGGCGGCCTGCGCGAATACATCAATAAGCTAGTCAATGCCGATCGCATCATGATTGTTGCCTGTGGCACTTCATGGCACGCAGGCCTGGTGGCCGAGTATTTCTTTGAAGAGTTTTGCCGAATTCCTACCGAAGTGGAATATGCTTCGGAATTTCGTTACCGGAATCCGGTAATCCAGGAAGGAGATGTGGTGATCGCCATTTCGCAATCCGGTGAAACTGCCGACACGCTCGCTGCTGTTGACCTGGCCAAATCCAAGGGTGCCATAATCTTTGGAATCTGCAACGTAGTAGGCTCCTCTATACCCCGGGCTACACACGCTGGCGCCTATACCCACGCTGGTCCAGAGATCGGTGTGGCCAGCACCAAGGCATTCACTGCCCAGCTCACCGTGCTGAATATGATTGCGCTGATTGTGGCACACGCCAAAGGAACAATCACTGAACAGAAATTTCACGAGATGCTTGTGGAAATGGAGAACATCCCGGCCAAAGTTGAGAAGGCATTAATGTTGAACGCTCAAATCCAAGTCATAGCGGAAGAATTTAAAGACATTCGGAATTTCCTCTATCTCGGCAGAGGCTACAATTTCCCTGTAGCGTTGGAAGGCGCATTAAAGCTAAAGGAGATTTCATACATCCACGCCGAAGGATACCCAGCCGCAGAAATGAAACACGGCCCGATTGCCCTGATTGATAATGAAATGCCTGTGGTGTTCATCGCCACCAAAGACAGTTCCTACGAAAAAGTTGTATCAAATATCCAGGAAGTGAAAGCCAGAAAGGGACGCGTTATCGCGGTTGTGACAGAAGGTGATACACTGATTCCAACAATGGCGGAGTTTGTGATTGAAGTCCCTGCCACCATTGAATCGCTCATGCCCATGGTCTGTGTAGTGCCGCTTCAGCTACTCTCCTATCACATTGCTGTCATGCGCGGTTGCAATGTTGATCAGCCAAGAAACCTTGCCAAGTCGGTGACGGTGGAATAAAAAAAATCGGTTTCATTGCTGTTTTCTAAGTAATTCACAAACTTTATATCGTTCATCCATCGTCTCCTCATACATTGCTCCCAATAGTCGACAAACATTCTTCACTCCGATTCGGTCACACCATTCAAACGGACCGAATGGATAATTCGTACCTAGCTTCA
>JAYWDR010000351.1:0-4564 GCA_043779735.1 Cyclobacteriaceae bacterium
CCGCCACGAGCACCGATTCTTAAGCCATAGTTAGCCGGGATGTTCTTGTTACGCATGATTTTCCGCACTTCTTCCGCCGCCCTCACAGAAAGAGTAACAGGCTGTACACGATCAAACATGAGC
Source organism: Cyclobacteriaceae bacterium (assembly GCA_043779735.1). Taxonomy (GTDB): domain Bacteria; phylum Bacteroidota; class Bacteroidia; order Cytophagales; family Cyclobacteriaceae; genus ELB16-189. Next base: position 124 of record JAYWDR010000351.1, read on the forward strand.
GGGGTTCTTTTTTAGCTGACACATAAGCGCACACTGGAATACGTTTATTTTTGACAATTCGTTACATGACAGATTGGTTCATTCTTTCGTGACGATGCCATCAAAATTAGCTAATTTTTAAACACCTTTACGTAGCATTAAGTTCTATGGACGCTCTGATTGAATACGGAAAAATACTGTTACCCGCCTCTGTGGTGCTGTATGCGGTATACCTCATGGTACGATCATTTATTATCAAAGAAATTGAACTGAAGAAGTTGGAGATTCGTACACGCAGTATCGAAACTATTTTGCCGAATCGACTGCAGGCCTATGAACGGATGTGTCTCTTCCTGGAGCGGATTTCACCCCCCAACATGCTTATGCGGTTGAGCAACCCTGGCTACTCCGCCCGTGAATTTCATAAGCTCCTGCTGGATGAAATCAGGAATGAATACAACCACAATGTTTCACAGCAGATTTATATGAGTGAGGAAGTATGGAGCATGATCAAGAATGCCAAGGAGGACCTCACGATTCTCATCAACGAGGCTTCTTCATCGATGCCACCCGAGGCTACGAGCCTTGACCTTTCACGGAGAATTTTTGAACTCACTCTTGAGAAAAATGTTGAACCTCTTGGCCATGCACTATCCGAATTGAAGAAGGAGATCCAGCAAACCTTCTGATGAAAACAGCCATTCTAGCGGGATCGACTGGTCTTATTGGCGCACAGGTCCTGCAGCTATTATTGATGGAGAATTCCACGTCTGCCGACAGGCAGGTGTATGATCGTGTGATTGCGTTGTCCCGAACGCCACTGGCATTATCTCACAATAAGCTTACAAACCTCATCGTCGATTTTGATTCGCTGGAGGACTACACAACTCAACTGAAGGGTGACGACGTTTACTGTTGCCTTGGGACCACCATAAAGCAGGCAGGATCAAAAGCTGCATTTTTAAAAGTAGATCTGGATTATCCTGTTTCGCTGGCAAGGATAACCAGGAATCAGGGTGCACACCAGTTTTTGCTGGTAACGGCGCTAGGTGCGAATAAGGATTCTTCCATTTTCTACAACCGTGTGAAAGGAGAAGTTCAAGAAGCCATTGATCAGGTTGGCTTTGAATCATTTCATATTTTTCAACCTTCTATGTTGGTAGGCCCTCGGACCCGGCCAAGGAGAGGTGAAATTATAGCGCAGCGCCTCATGAAGGTAGTTGGGGTTCTCATTCCAAGAAAGTATAAGGCGATTGAATCTGTGAAAGTGGCAAGAGCCATGGTAGCGACTGCTGGAAACAGTCGTAAAGGCAACTTTGTTTATGAGTCGACTGACTTACAATCATTTTAGAGGCTGGTACTTTACTTTGGTGCTGGGATAGCCGCCAGATATCTTTTGTAAAATTTAAGCGAAATTCAATTTCCATATTTGAAAATGGATATTACGCTGACCAGCTTAGTATCTTCCTGGAAGGTTATCTTGTTTGGGCTGAAACCGTAGGGGGCATGCTGCCACTTAGCTATTATCCACCATCAAAAAGGAAAAACAAATGATTGCACTCATACAACGCGTCTGCCAGGCATCTGTAAAGATCAATGATGAAGTGAAGGCCAGTATCGCTACAGGGCTGTTGATACTGGTGGGCATTGAAGAAGCCGACCAAAGCGAAGACGTTGATTGGCTTTCAGCCAAAATTGTCAATCTCCGGATATTCAATGACGAACAAGGTGTGATGAATGTGAGCGTGATTGATAGCTACGGAGAGATCATCGTAGTAAGTCAATTCACCCTGCACGCCAGTACGAAGAAAGGCAACCGGCCATCGTACATCAAGGCTGCTAGGCCTGAGGTGGCAATTCCGCTCTATGAGAAATTCATAGAATCGCTCGGCCAGCATCTGGGGAAACCGGTACAAACGGGGGAGTTCGGTGCCGATATGAAAGTGAGTTTGGTCAATGATGGCCCGGTTACTATCATTATTGACTCTAAAAACAAAGCCTAAACACCCGTTACATAATTGCCAGCCAGATAAACAAGATGTTGAACACAATGTAAAGTGCAATCACTAATCTCGCCCCGAACTTACTCACCTTCATACTGGTTTCTTTTCTTCCCCTATCGTGCAATTTGAGGGCCGCCGCAGACACCAGCAAGGTTCCGAAAATGGCAAAAAAGGTCAGTGTGTGTAATGTATCGACGAGAGTAAATTGTGATGACTCAGGCAACAAAGAGTCGATAATATATTTATTACCCACCGCGGCAAACAGGCCACCCACTGGCAAACCAAAGCGGGGTTCGAGTTCCCATGGATTTGGGGTGAAACTGATAATGGCGATTAGAAAGGCAATGTACATGCCAATAAAAATTTTCATGAACATTCCCCATGCATCACGTTCGATGTCCATGTCAATATTGAAGGTGGCAAATTCTGTGCGTTGGGTTGGCAGGCGGTAGTCGCCGAAACCGGTATCATATTGGCTGCTCCGGGTATTGACCGAAAAGTTTTTGATGGTCCATCCATCGATTGCAATTTGCCTTTCATAACGGCTTCCCGCGAGGTCAGGATCAAAAACAAGAGCGTCCTTGTCAAAGATTGTGTTTTCAACCTGAACATGAAGATGCTGGGAGTCAAACGGAAAATCGCCTACTTGCCAGCTCTCCTTCATCGTACACTTCATTTTCAGTAATACCCATGCCTTGCCATCAATACTATCGGGCATCACTTCGGGCTTGTCTATGCTCTTGGCATTGGGTATGTCCAGTTGTTTTTCGAAATCAAAGTCAGGATTGTCATACAAGAACCAAAGCCAGAAGCGAATGGTGTATTCCTTATCGTGAAAATTGATATCGTGCACACTGATGACATAGGCTCCTACCTTCACCGTATCGGGCGACTGAGCAACGGTCCTTAGGCAGAAATAGGATAGAAAGAAAACGCTGACGATAATTCTTTTCATGGATCAGGCTTTTGCTATGAAGTAGATATTCAGCGCGATGTAAACAAAAACTACGATCCGGGAGCCAATTTTATCGGCCAACAGGCAGGCTTCCTTTTTGTTGGCATTGTACAGCTTCAATGAGATGGCAGAGACGGCCAGGACCGATAACAGGCCAAAAAATGTAATGCTGTGGAGCGTATCCACCAGGCTGAACTCCGCCGATTCGGGCAAGAGTGAATCAATGATGTATTTATTACCTACCGCGGCAAATAGACCGCCAACCGGCAATCCAAACCGTGGTTCAAATTCCCATGGAAATGAAACAAAGCTCACCAAGGCAATCAGGAAGGCGATGTACATGCCGATAAATATTTTCATAAACAACCCCCAGGCGTCGCGCTCCAGCTGCATATCGATTTTGAATGTTGAAAAAGTCTGCGAATTATGACCAGGGCGTGGATCGCCAAAACCGGTGCCATACCGTGTAGTATCGGAGGAGACTGTAAAATCCTTTACGCGCCATCCATCTAGTCCTTCGATATCATCAAACATGGAATGTCGCTTATCGGGCAAAAAAATCAAACTATTCTTATCATAGACCGTGTTTTCCACCCGAACCCTCAGATGCTGTTTATCGAAGGGGAAATTATGAACCACCCAATTTTCCTTCATGGTACATTTCATTTTCAATTGTACCCATGTTTTTCCGTCAACCGTATCCGTGAGGATGACCGGTTCGTCAATTTCCTTGGCGTTGGGAATATCCAGCTGGGTCTTGAAATCGAAGTCAGGATTGTCGTACAAAAACCAAAGCCAGTACCGGATAGTATATTCTTTGTCATGGAAATTAATGTCGTGGACGCTGATGATATAGGCACCCACGTTAACTGTGTCAGGGCCCTGTGCCCTTGACGCGATGAAGGAACCGATCAGTATCAGCAGAAAACAGAATTTCTTCATAGAGTTTACGTCAGCTGAAAGTTAAGAAGTAGAATTGATTCTTCAATGCGTTGGTCAGGGGAGAAGTAAGGCTGTAATGCCCTGGCAAAGGCAGGTTCATTTTTTCACTAGCTCGACTTTCGGAACTTTCATTTTCCTGAACAACGATAAATTCTCTGGAACTGAAAACAAGTCCCTGGGAAGCAGTTTACATGGCTTTGATGACTACTTAGTAATTTAAAGTCTTTATCCGGCCATCGTTTCAGCCTAATATTTATCCAATTCACACCGGCAAGCGCTGCAAAGCGCGCCATAATTATGGCCACCCATAGCTCCTTCGATTAGAATTCGATCGGATTAATGCAGAATCCGAACAGGGTATTTGTACGGATTTCATAACAAACTAGAGTTCCACCTTGCACAGTCCCCAAAGAATGTCAACATTCGAATAAGGTTTCCGGCCGGAACCGAGTCGAATTACAAATACTAAACAAACATTACTATGAACACATCAATTGAACTGCGCAACATGGACGTTACGCCATTGTCCGAATTGGAAGAAGTGGAATTGAATGGCGGACTC
>JAYWDR010000352.1:0-4534 GCA_043779735.1 Cyclobacteriaceae bacterium
CTGGATTTTTGAAAATGACCGTTTCAACTATCCATCCTACATTTCCCGGCTTGCCAGAAATTATACACCCTTGGATGAATCCACGCTTAGAAAGGTTGATTCTGTCTTTACCGACAGTCCACGCGCTTCCAGCTTGAATCTTAACCTGCTAAGGCTGATCCTGTTGGAAAAATACCGGCAACAGGGTAAGACGAGTGATATCGAATTGCTTTATCCAAAGCTTGAACCCGGCCGGTTTGCGGCTGAGAATCTCAGGATGGGAAGCTCCATTGAGCAGGGGGTGTTTTCTTACCACATCGGGTTGTTAACAGAATATCTGGCCGTTAAGGGAAGAAAGAACGACGCATTTCAAATCATGAAGTGTTATCTCAGGCCCAGCAATCTTATCAAAGCATACGCGATTGTTCCCCTCGAACTTTTCGTCAACCCTTCTGGTCCGAAGGAAGATGCATTTGAATACCTTGATTCGGCTATTACTGAAGTTGACCGGCTGAAGGACTTTGAATTCTTTGGGGATGATCCACGCATCGCCGTTGTTTTGTCCCTGAGTCTTGCCGGGGGCAAAGACATGGACGATCTGGCCCGAAAATTTGTAAGTAAGATCTCCCTAAGCCAGCAAAACGGAGTACTGCAGGCCTGGATCATGGGCACCGCTATGAGCGGAAATTATTATCAGGCCTTTTCTTCCATCCCTGAAATCCTGTTGAGCGAGAGGCTTCACTATTTCAATTTGATTCTCTCAGCGGCGGCAATGAAAAAAGAAAACAATCGGGAATGGATGGTCCACGTGACGGCCCTTCAAAAGCAATACATGTGGAATGGCATGAGATTTGAATCTGATTTATTTTGATATGAAGGAACTAGAAACCATCTGTCCTTACACCGGGCTTCGCTCCTTCACCGAAGAAGAGTCGCTTTATTTCAAAGGACGGGAAGAGCACGTCCTTCAGGTTGCCGCCCAACTTGAGGAGAAGAAATTCATCATGGTTACCGGTGCCTCCGGCGATGGCAAGTCCTCCCTGATTTTTGCCGGGCTTATCCCTCAGGCACGCGCCGGTTTTTTTAAGGCTCGGTACTCAAACTGGTGCGTTGCCGATTTCCGCCCTGAGCGCTCCCCACTGAAAAATGCGGCCCGGTCGTTGGCAGGTGCGCTGGGTCTTGAGCACTCAGGATCGGTTGAGGTTGAACTGAGCCGCGGGTTTTCATCCCTGGTAGAGTTGTACAAGTCCTCTAACCTTTTTGTTGATGAAACAAGTGAGACATGGAAACAAGCCTCCGAGGAAAACAAAGGCGTCATGGAGCGAAAGGCCGGCAATCTATTAATCCTCGTTGACCAGTTTGAGGAATTCTTCACGAACCCGGAAAATTTCCCGGGAGGCGTACCCTCGCAGGAGTCGCGCCTGTTGCTCAACATCATTCTTGAAACGATCAAGATATCCTTGAAGGAAAACCTGCCTGTTTACGTCGTGTGTACGATGCGGTCGGATTACATTGGCCAATGTGCGGCATTCCGCGGCCTCCCGGAGTTTATCGGGTTTTCGCAGTTCTTTGTACCCCGGCTTCAGCGCAAGGAATTGCACCAGGTCATTGAGGAGCCGGCCATTCTCAGCGGCAATCGTATTTCCAGCCGCCTGATCGACCGACTCATATTCGACCTGGAAGAAGGCACTGACCAACTGCCCATTCTCCAGCACGCGCTCAAGCAAATATGGAAAGCGGCCGACAGCGGTCGCGAGGAAATGGACCTCGTTCACTACGCCATGGTGGGCGGAATGCCGGGTGATAAACTGCCGAAAGAAGCAGTCCCCCTGTTTCAAGCCTGGGCTCAAAAAGTTTCAGGCTACGAAAAGGCATACCTGGAAAATCCAGGCCTATCGAATGTGCTGGACATTCATGCCAATAAGCTCTATGAAGAGGCAGCCTCCTATTGTCAGCGCAACGGTCATCCGGAAATAACAGCCAGTCAGGCAAAATTCATTATTGCCATGTCGTTTGCCTGCCTTACACGCATTGACGAAAGCCGGCCGGTGCGCAACCGGATGACACTGGAGGAGATCACTCAAATTATCAATGTTCCGGAGTTTACCACGGAAGTGGTGGGCCTGGCGCTGAGCATCTTCAGGGAAGAAGACAATACCCTCTTGCGCCCGTTCATGACTTCATCCGGAGAGTCTCAGGGTGACGCGTCAGACAGGGCGATGGCTCCGACAACTGTAATTGACATTACCCATGAGGCCCTTATCCGCAACTGGAAACTGCTGAAAAAATGGTCGGACAAGGAGTATGAGTATTACGTCACCTTCCTGGACTTCCAGCAACAAGTCAAGCGCTGGATGGAGAACGGAAAATCCGAAGACTTCCTGCTACCGATTGGTCCGTTGACTTATTTTGAAAATTGGTATAATAACTGCCGTCCTAATCAACACTGGATCAACCGCTATAACAATAGTGATCGTGATCCTGCCGCGCGGCTGAATCAGTCTTCCATTATCCTGAAGAACTGCCGCGATTTCCTGCGCAAAAGTTCCCTTCGCCTGATGATCACGCGCACTTTCATGAAATATGGGGCCGGTCGCATCGCGTTGACTGCCGGATTGGTCGTTTTGGTTGCATTGATTGGTTTCTTCATTTACCAGTGGAGAATCCAAAGGAATGAATTTGTCCTCGACCAGATAGTATCGGAGTCAGCGGAATTGCTGAAGGATAAAGAGGTAACATCCCTCAGCAAGGCATTCGTGGCCGTGGAGGCCGACAGGCTAAGACCGGGATTCTATCAACACTTGTTGCCATCCCTGACTGAGCAACAAGGAATTGAAGTGTTGCTCAATTCCTTGTTCAGCATGGTTAACGATGCAAATCATTACCCCCGGATTTTACCTCAAATCCTTTACCGAGCAGATAGTCTAATCCAAACATCCGGATCACACCTTGATTCGACCAATGTCAGCGCCCTGAATACACATCTCAATAACCTGAACGACCAGGTGAGGAACCAGTCGTACTTTCTGTACTCCAACAATGATCAGCGCACGCAGGAGGAGCTCGTTAGAAATATAAATGGCCAGGCTACACTTGTTCAACGTATTTTTTTAAATACCCATCGGCCGAAATCATTGGACATGAAGGCACTGCACACGGCCATCGCGGATGCAATGAATGGAAAAGTCTTTACAAAGACCCAGGTTCAGGCATTGATTGATTCATTGTCGCCCCTGGAGAGCCGGGCTAAAGTCAGGAAAAAGTTCCAGGAATGGTTTCCCGCTGGGGAAAGAATTACCATGGGTTTTACCAAAAACATGTCGAACAACGGCGGATACCAGATGCTGGGCTATTTCTACGCCTCCCGTGGAAATGTTAAGAGGGCTTTGCAATGCCTGGACAGCTTGAAGAAATACAATCCAAACTATGATCAGGGTTTCAATAACTCCACCCAAATCGCCGCTTACTTCCTGTTGTATGGAGATTCCAATGCCTTCCTTGAATTTGTGACTTCCTACAGCAACGGACTTGGTATACCGGCCTATGCTTATGTAAAAGAAGTGTTGAACAAAGTGGGTGTTCCTTTAGCCGACAGCATAATTAAGTTTCTAAAGCACGGCAGTTTAAACGATGGACTGAAATTCTTTGATGATCATTTTGCGGTGGAACTCTTTAACATGGCCCGCGAACTTAGCCGACGCGAATTGAAGTCACCGGATGCCCTCAATTACAATCTGGCGCTTCTTAATAAACATCAAGGGATTCTCACAGCAAGGAGAGCCTTGCAATGGGGTGATATCTCGAAGTCAAAATCCGATAGCCTGTTTAAAGTTGCACTTTCTTATTACAACAAAGTTACTCCTGCCTACCTGGATGAGAGAATTGAGATTGATGCACAGAATTCGCTCTTCTTTTCAGAGAAAAGTTCGGTGGCGCGAAAGCACTTGTTCCTGTACCCTGACCACTTCAGAACGGTAGAACCTTTCATTCTGGCAACCTCTTTTGGCTTTTATGGAGATGACTTTTTCAAGTTCATGATCAGGAATCAATTATTTGCCCAGTACTATGAGGACCAGGAAGATTATGACCTGGTCACTACCTGGATCAACAAGTATTTCTTGCTTGATGGGCAATCGGGTTTTCGTGCTTTTCTGAATTATGGGGAGCCGCCCCATTCAACATTCGTCACGGTGGATTCCCTGATCACACAATCCGGCTATGACCTGGACGACGCATGGATAAAGTTGAAGCTCATACGGAATTACTTTAAGTCGGGAGATACCCTAAACGCCTACAAACACGCCAACACTTTGAAATTCAAACAATTTGCAAGGCCAGATTTTGGCGAGGAGACCCAACCATTCTACAACTATATAGTTATTGTTGCAGGCGAACTGGCTGTTCGCGGCAAAACTTCAGAGTGCCTCCGCATCATTAACCGTTTCTCCAACACCAGAAATCGCATAACAGCCTATGGCAGGCTGGCATCAATTTGTCTGCTTAATCAAAAATCTAAAGAAGGTTCCAGATTTGCCGACTCGGCCAGGGCTGAGTT